>WQSA01000193.1 GCA_009788135.1 Candidatus Fibrimonadales bacterium | reverse complement strand
CCCTTGGAGCGGATAATGGCAAAATCTTTGTCATTTACGCCTCTTTCATATAAAATACCGGAAAGTATTTTCTCCGTTTCTGCCAATTTGGCTCTGGCTTCCACTCGTTCATAATCTAAAATGCGTTGTTCAATAATTTCAGCCCGTCTGGTTTGAACCGCAAAATAATTCTGAGCAAAAGCAATTTGCTCCTTACGGCTATCGCCGTTTTGAGCGATTAAGTAGCAAGCATAGCGTGTAAGGAGAATGTCGTCTATCTCATGATTGGCTCCTTTTCCAGCCTCTATCACCTTCCTGACGTCAGGAAAGTGATAAGCTATTTTTTCCCCCGCATTAACACAAGATTCTTTTGCTTTGTCGATAACTTTTGAAAAATTCTCCCATTTGGAATATCCCAACAAGCCCTGCAATTCTCTTGCGCTCCAGCAATCTATGCCTTCAAATTCTGACGCTACCTGTTCAAACTGCTCAAACAAGGCTCGAATTTCTTCCGATTTCATATTCTTTCCTCCAAAAATAATATTATATATGGAAAAATCATGCCAAGCCAAAAACGGCGATTTTGAAGCGGAAACGGCATTTCTAAATGTCAAAAAAAGTGTTTAGACAGTGTCTAAACACTTTTTTTGACATCTTTGCCAAGCTGCAAAAATTCTGCTCGTAAATGAATCTCTCTGTCTAGAAAATAGCTATATTAAGCGTTATGAGTTTATATACAAATGTTTCTAAGCTTCTAATTATGCCTTTTTTCCTGGCGGNTTTTGNACATGCCNTCAATACCGTTGCTGTGCTGGAAATAGTTCCAAGCGGTGAGCAGGATTTAACTGTTCAAGAGTACAGGCATTTGACTGACGAATTGAGGACAAGAGCTATGCAGGCTTTGCCTAAAAGCAGTTACGCTATTTTAACGCGTGATAACATTATGTCGCTGATGCCGCCAGACTCGGAAGAAGCNCAGTGCCTTGCCGAAAGCTGCGCAATTGATATTGGCAGAGCAATTGGCGCAGAATATGTAACACAGGGCTTTGTGGGCAAATTTGGAGGTATGTTTACTCTGACTGTGGAACTTTANGAATCTGTGAGCGGCCATCTTAAAGGCAGCTTCGTAACGGAGAGCGAAAATGCAATGGGTTTGCTTGNAACAATCAGAGAAAAAGCTCCAGGATTGTTTGCGGAAATAAAGAAAGAAGAATCTTTAGAATCTACTGTTGATTTTATACTTGATAATGAAGGATCGAAAAAAGAAAAAATAAAGATTAACCCTCAAGTGGGAGGTGTGGAGAATAAGAGCAACGCAAGTTTTTGGGTTGCTCTTGCATTTGATGTGTTAGGGGCGGCACTTCTTTGCAATGGCTATTTTATGGAGAGAGAAGTTGTTAGCAGGAATGATAAATACAGTTCTTTGGGCAGTACTGCTTCGCAGTCGGATTTTAATAGTGCTTGGAGTAGAATAGAAGATGCCAAAACGGCGAGAAATTTTTCTTATGTTGCTGGAGGTATTCTCTTAGCGACTGGAATAGGAGTGTATATATGGTTTTGAACAAAGGTTTTTGGGTGTTATGTCTGGCGTTCTATTTTTTTGGTTGCACGGAACCAGAGCGCAATAATATTTATGATCAGTTAGGATCTAATTATGACCCTGACATCGTTGGGAAAAGCAGTTCGGATTTCGTTTCAAGCGTGTCTGCGAAGTCAAGCTCATCTAGCGTGGTGTCTAGCAGCAGTTCGATTTTGCTATCAAGCTCGTTTGCAATACTAAGTTCGTCTAGTGTAAAGTCCAGTAGCAGTGTTGGGTCCTCGCAGAGTAGTAGTATGCCATCATCCAGTAGTTCTACGCCTGCCATGAGTAGCGCAGGAAGCGATAGTGGAAATTGTGCTGGATTTGGAAATATGTGCTTGTGGACTTCAGGAAATTGTTATCCAGTTCCAAGTTCAGATGGAATCTCCGTAGCTGATTGCATAAGAGATGGTTGGTTATTTCAAGGAGGGNAAGAAGGCGAATCTACTATGTGCGCAGGAGGTACATGGACTGGCTGTGGTAAAAACAGTGATCCTTTCGCATTATCCAAAGGCTGTTGCAGATGGAATGAATTAACTCAGTGCTATAATGTATATACTGATGAAGATGTAATCAACTGTAATTCTGGAGATAATCATTTTTGGTCAACACCTTGCCCAAATACGCAAGGCAGTTGCCCTTAGTGTTCAAAATGTGGAGAATGCATTTTCTACCTTCACCGCTATGCCCAAATACACTCCGCAAGAAATAGAAGTCAAATGGCAAAACTACTGGGAAGAAAACAAAACTTTCCGCACGCCAGAACCNAAAGACAAGGCAAAGAAATTCTANTGCCTGGATATGTTCCCATACCCAAGCGGCGCAGGGCTGCACGTTGGCCACCCGGAAGGCTACACTGCAACCGATATAATTTGCCGCTACAAAAGAGCAAACGGATTCCAAGTTCTGCACCCGATGGGTTGGGACGCTTTTGGACTGCCCGCCGAGCAATACGCAATACAAACAGGTACGCACCCTGCTGTTACAACGCAAAAAAACTGCGACACTTTCCGCCGCCAAATAAAACGGTTGGGGCTTTCTTACGATTGGGAAAGAGAAATAAACACCACAGATCCAAAATACTATAAATGGACTCAATGGATTTTCTCAAAACTCTACGACACGTGGTTTGACACGGAACAAAACAAAGGCCGCCCGATAAGCGAATTGCCGTCAACCGAAAACATAGAAGAAAAACGCTTGGCCTACTACGCAAATGCTCAGGTATGGTGGTGCAGAAAATGCAAAACTGTATGCGCAAACGAAGAAGTCTTGGCAGATGGCTCCCACGANAAATGCGGAACATTTGAAGTTGAACACCGCAANCTAAGGCAATGGCAATTGCGCATTCCGCTATACGCAGAACGCCTGCTNAGCGGTTTGGAAAATCTNGATTGGCCTGCCGGCATAAAAGATATGCAACGAAATTGGATTGGAAAATCAAAAGGTGCAGAGGTTGATTTTGCAATTGCAAATGGGCAAAAATTGCGAGTTTACACAACTCGCCCCGATACGTTGTTCGGCGCAACCTACATGGTGATTTCCCCGGAACATCCGCAAACCGCAACCCTAACCACACAGGAACAAAAAGAATCCGTAGAAGCATACGTAAAATCTGCGGCATTGAAAAGCGAATTGGACCGCACCGAGCTTGCAAAAGAAAAAACCGGCGTGTTCACGGGATCTTACGCAATAAACCCGGTGAATGGAAAAGAAATTCCGATATGGGTTGCAGATTACGTTTTAATGGGATATGGAACTGGCGCAATAATGGCCGTTCCTGCACACGATACGAGAGATTTTGAGTTCGCAAAAAAATTCGACATCCCTGTAATCTGCATAATGGAACCCGATGCAAGCTGCCCCGCAGAATTAAAGGAAAAAGTCCTGGCAGGAGAAGCTTGCTGGACAAATGACGGAAAATATATTCGCTCATCAAGCGACGAACTGAACCTTGACGGTCTTTCAAAAAAAGAAGGCATTGCAAAAATAACAGCTTGGCTTGAAACAAAAAAAATAGGCAAAGCTACAACCAATTATAAAATAAGAGACTGGCTCTTTAGCCGCCAGCGCTACTGGGGCGAACCCTTTCCGATAATCCATTGGGAAGACGGCGAAATATCTCTAATTGACGAAAAAGAATACCCAGTGCTATTGCCCGAACTCTCGGACTACAAACCTGGTGATGGCGGTATTTCTCCTTTGGCAAACGCAACTCAATGGCTGAGCGTAAACCAAAACGGACGCAAAGGAACAAGAGAGCTGAACACAATGCCGCAATGGGCAGGAAGCTGCTGGTATTACCTGCGCTACATTGATCCCAGCAACGAAACTGC
>WQSA01000192.1 GCA_009788135.1 Candidatus Fibrimonadales bacterium | reverse complement strand
ATGTTGTTATAAGGCATATTGCCATAGCAGGACCTATCATAGAAGGGTCGCTCATGTTTTTAAGCATAAGCACAAGTCCTATAACCGTTCCCATCATTCCATAAGAGGGCCCCATAGCAATCATTGCTTCGAGAAATGCCCAATTTGCCGCATGCCGCTTTTCTATACTGTCTTTTTCTGCTTCCAAAATTTCTTCAATCTGCGCTTTTTCCGTTCCGTCAACTGCGAGCTGTATGCCTTTTTTCAAAAATGGATCGTCTAGTTTTTCCAAAGAGTTTTCAAGAGCTAGAATGCCTTCGCGTCTTGCTTGCTCGGCAAACCCTATTATTTGAGATATTGTATCGGCAATATCGTATTTATGAACCACTACAAACATTTTCATAAAGCCGGGTATAGTTTTCCAGAAATTTCCTGGATATCCAGCCACAAGGGACATAAAGGTACCGCCTATAACGATAGCAGTAGAAGGACCGTCTAGGAACAGTGGAAGATTGCTGACGTCACCCATACCCCAGACAATCAATACCACAAAGCACAGTACAATACCGATAACACCATTTAAATCCATAGGGTGAATATAGTAAATAATGATTAACTCAGACTTCATAGCCAGTGGAGAGTTGAGAATTGAGAGTGGAGAGTGAAAAAACTTGAAAAACTATGTTTTTTTAGCGGATTTAACAGTTATATGAAAAAATAACTCTCAACTCTCAACTTTCCACTCTCAACTAAACCATGAAATTAGCGTTTACTAAATTGCTCGCTTATGCAAACTGTGCCTCTTGCGGAAAAAATGCGCCCTCAGAATTTGGATGAATTCTTGGGTCAGCAGAGAATTTTGGGGGAAACCAGCATGCTAAGGGCGGCAGTTTTGGGCGGGAATGTGCCCAGCATGATTTTCTGGGGACCGCCTGGCTGCGGAAAAACAAGCCTTGCCAATGTGATAAAAAACCACGGAAAAAAACGCTTTGTGGCTTTGTCTGCGGTTTCCAGCGGGGTTAAAGAGGTGAAAACCGTTTTGGAAGAATCAAAGGTATATAAAGAAAACGGCAGGGAAACAATTTTATTCATAGACGAGATTCACCGCTTTAACAAGGCCCAGCAGGATTCCCTTTTGGGTGCGGTTGAGAACGGAACAATCACTCTTATAGGCGCAACTACCGAGAACCCTGGCTTTGAGGTGAACTCGGCTCTGCTATCTCGCTGCCAGCTTATTCTCTTTGGCCCGCTTTCCGAGCAGGATATGCAAAATCTTTTGGAGAGCGCTTTGCACACGCATCCCAGAGGCTTGAAAAGAAATGATTTGAGCGTGTCTCCGGAGGCGGCTCAGAAGCTTATAGGGCAAGCTGACGGAGATGCTCGTTTTTTGCTGAATCAGTTGGAGTGGCTTGCCGGCACAATTCAAGACGAAGCGGAAATAACTCCGGAGCTTATGGAGCAAATTCAGTACAAAAAGCCGCTCCGCTACGACAAGCATGGCGAGGAACATTACAATCTGATAAGCGTTTTGCATAAGTCCGTGAGGGGCAGCGATGTGCAGGCCGCTGTTTACTGGTTGCACAGAATGCTGGACGGCGGCGAAGATCCTCGCTATATTCTGCGCCGCCTTATGCGAATGGCTATGGAAGACATTGGGCTTGCAGACCCGAATGCGCTGTTGCTTGCAACGGCGGCTAGGGAAGCTTTTGATTTTATGGGNACTCCGGAAGGCTTGCTCGCTTTGGATGANTTGACGGTTTATTTGAGCCTCGCCCCCAAGAGCAACAGCTTGGAAATTATGAGCGGAAAAGTGAACGCTTGCATAAGAGAAACNGGAACCTTGCCTGTNCCCAGAGCTTTTAGAAATCCGGTGACAAAAGTGGGAAAAGAGCTCGGCTATGGCAAGGGTTATCAATATGATCACGATGTGCCCGGTGCGCATGCTGGTCAGGAGCATTTGCCGGATAAGCTGAAGGGGATGAAGTTTTACGAGCCAACAGAATACGGAAGGGAAAAATCGCTTTCGGAAAGGCTTTCGCAATTATCCAAAAATTCATCGTGATTTTGGATGCGTAAGATTTTGAAACGAAAATCTCCTTTGCAAAGCCTGGAGCAAAGCTGTTTTAATCTGCCCAAAGCTTGCATAGGCCTGAAACCATCTTGCAACATAAGATCGTTATAACGTGATATTACGTTTCGCACATGTTGTAAAGACGGATAATTATCCGTCTTTACAGTGGATGCGGTTGCAAAAATCCACGGATTATACAATATTGCACGTCCAATTGCAACGCCTTTCACTCCGTAATTTTTAATTGCGTTTTGCGCTTTNTCCNTGCTGTTTATATCGCCGTTTCCTATGATTGGAATTTTCGCTTTGGCNGCGATTTCCCCGATTATATCCCAGTTTGCAAGCCCAGTGTAGCTTTGAGTTTTGGTTCTTCCGTGAATGGTTAATTGTTCAACTCCCTCGCTCTCCGCAATTTCCAAAACATCATTTATGCAGATTGAATTCTCGTCCCAGCCAATGCGGCATTTCAAAAAAAGCGGTATATTTATGCTCGCTTTCATGGCTCGCAGAATTTTTGCAAGATTGGGCAAATCTTTAAGCAAACCCGCTCCGCTTCCCTTGCCTGCGACCTTTGGCGCAGGGCATCCGGCATTAAGTTCAACAAATGCAGCGCCTAGTTCCTGAGTTTGCAAAGCTGCGCTTGCCAGCTTTTCTGCGTTGTGCCCAAATACCTGCATACAAAAAGGTTCTTCTTCTTTGTCAAATCTGGCAGCTCTTGAATTTGCAGGGGTCAAAAAAACGGAACTTCCCGTAGAGAGAAATTCCGAAACAAAACGCGGTGCATTTTCGCGCGAAAGTTCCCTGATTAAACGGCGAAACGGCAAATCCGTAACGCCATCCATAGGGGAAAGTATAATCATTATAAAACGGACTTTGCTCTCTGATCAAAAGCTTCGTATTCAAAAATTTCTTCAGGTTTAAACCAGAATGAAATTTCTCTTGCTGCGCTTTCAGGGCTATCCGATGAATGCACTGCATTTTCCGTCATAGAGGTTGCCCAGTCGTAGCGGATTGTGCCCGGTTCGGCTTTTGCAGGGTTTGTTGCGCCGTTGATTGCGCGAACTTTTGCTATAGCACCTTCGCCTGCGAGAACGATTTGAGCAGAAGGCCCGCTGGTCATGAACTTGGCAAGCTCCGGGAAGAACGGTTTGCCAACGTGCTCTGCGTAAAAGCCCTCGGCATCTGCCTGGGTCATTTGTTTAAAGCGAATTGCGACAACCGAGAGCCTTGCGGACTCGTAGCGTGCGATTATGCGACCGACCAAACCGGATTTCACGGCATTTGGCTTTATCATTGCAAAGGTTTGTTCCATAGAAAGCTCCTTGAGTTTTGGATAATATAGTAAAAACATCTTTTTAAAAATATGTACAAATTGAAAAAAAATCCGCCCAAATTCAACTGCAAACATTGGAATGATGTATTTAATGTAGCCGAAATTTTTAATTTTAATGAGATTGAACTTCGTGGCGAAAAAAGAGGAGTTCTTAAAGGTATTTTGAAAGTTGCCAAAAATATGCTCGACCAAGGGCTCAAACCTAGAACTATAGCTCGTTGTACGGAGCTTCCTTTGAAGCAAATAATGGCGCTAAGATAAAAAACGTCAGAACCACGATACCCCCGATGAAAGGATTTTCAGGATTAAGATAACAGCCTGTACAGCGGGTCTGTAAAACGTTTGTATAAAAATTGTATATTCCCGTAAATGACACATTTCCGTAATATTCTAGCCTTGCCCCTGTTCCTTGCCGCTTTGAACTGTCCCGGAAAAAATGTAGATTAAGTTAAGCGACAGATGAATTGTTACTCACAAATATAGAATCTTTTTCCTCCGGTGTCAAGTAGTTATTTGA
>WQSA01000191.1 GCA_009788135.1 Candidatus Fibrimonadales bacterium | reverse complement strand
AAAATGTTTTCAAAGTTTAGCGATATTCTGCCGGAATTTAAATTTCTATTCTTTTCTCTGAATGTGCTATCAACCAACGAAGAAACATCCGTGAATTTTCCGCTTTCATGTTTTTGCCTGCTAAATCTGGAGGCTGCATTTGCAGTTATGTTGAAGAAATCTGCCGGAGCAAAAGTCCCTGCAAAAGAACCTTGAAAAACCGTATTTGAAAGCTCGTAATTCGGATATATGGCACTGCGATTTCTCGATTCCAGATACTGATAATTCAAATATGCGTGAAACTGCGTTTTTACAATTGAATTTGCCAAATACAGCGAGCCTTGCCCGCCGCCGTTTTGCGTTAGCAATCCTATTTCCGTCAATTGATTGCGCTCCCCGTAATTCAGCAAGTCAAGCGTACGATGCCACTTGCTTATGCTTTTTTCCGTTCCGGCAAATCCTTGCAAACCAAAATCAAAATTCTCGTCCCTAGGCATAATTTCAAAGCTCGCTGTTACCGCATCGTTTGCAGAATTTGCAATTCGTGTTTCCTGCTCTTCTCTGCCGGGAATTCCACCCGTTTCGGAGCCATGTTCTATTCTGAAAGTGTTGTTCCTTTTACCGACAAAAGTAAAGGAATGAATGCCGGAAATTTGCGCATATTCCGCATTTTTTCTCTTTGTCCAAAAATCGTCTTCTGCAACGTGTGCAGTGCCGTTGCGGTTTAAGTATGTAAAATCGTTGTCTGAAGCTCTGTAGCTTATGTTGCTTGTCCAAAGCACCGAATCGGTTAACGGAGCGCCTGCCTGCATTGAGAGGAATCTGCTGTTATAACTTCCATAAGAAGCGTAAAATTTGCCGCCTTTTGCCGCTGCGTCTTTTGAAACCAGATTTATAACTCCACCCATTCCGTTTGCCGCAAATTTTGCCGGAATGTGCCCTTTGTAAATTTCGATTTTTTCATATTTGTTCAAATCTATTCCGCCCAGGTTTGCTTCTCCAATGCTCTGCAAAAGCACGCCGTCTATGGCTATGGCAATCTGGTTCCCCTGCATTCCTCTTATGGAAATGCTTTGAAAGCTCCCCATTCCGCCTTTTTGCCTTGTCTGTATTCCGGCACGTGCGGCAAGTATATCTGCCAAAGACATATTTTTGCCTTCCCACTCGGAACTTTTTATTTCAACAACGCCATCGCTATTTTCTATGTCTTTGCCAAAAACATCGCTTGCCGGCAAAACGTAAATAACAGGTTCTGCCGCTACGAAAATAGAACAGCAGAGGAGTAAAATGAAAAATATAATTACCATCTAGCAATTGCTAAAGAAGTAGGAGGCAGAGCATCGCCACTTACGGAAATTGCCTGTTGACTTGCAGTGTCATAGATCTTTAACCCTGTGGCATCTGCTATAAATAGCCTACCAGTTTCGCTGTCTAAAAGGAAACCGCCAAAAGAACTTATTATACCTGGCAAGTCAGCGCTTATAGCTTTATTGCTAAGAGTTAGCGACTTAACAGGCGTATTGTAATCTGAGTCCATGACGCTTACATACAAAATTTGGTTTGCTTCGTCTAATGCAATATAATTAGCTCCGCCACCAAGTTCTGCGCCTGTAACTAGAATTTCAGATATTCCTGCAGCCAAGTCAACAACTTCAATTCCGGCATTTGCAAAAGAAAAATAATCATCCACTGAAGAAATATAAAGTTTTCCATTGCTTAAAACGCTGGAACCAGGATTGTAAAAATTCAACTGAATTGTATCTATAAGAGCTTTTGTGGATGCATTTATGCGAATGAGCAAGCCTGGTTTTGTTGCTGCATAAAACTCCAGTCTTTGCGCAATAACAAGCAAGATGTCTCCGCTTGCTTTAATGGAAACCGCATTGGCTTGGATTATCGGCAAATCTATTTTTTCGCCAAGCAGACAGGTAGCAGGGTCAAATTCCTGCACATAATCCAAATCGTACATGGCTATGTATCCTTTATTGCCTATAACAGCAATTTCGTAAGGATTGGAAAGATCTTCCAGTACGGCTTGTTTTGGAGTTTCACTTCCGATTTTGTCTGCTTGCATACAGGATAAAATATTAGTTGCACCCAAATTTTTGCGTTCCAAAACGAAAATGTCTTTGCCATTTGCAAATACCTTTGAATCCTGATCAAATAACATTTCCCCGGAAAAAAGACTTGTAGAGTTAGGGTCCATCCAGCGGAGTACACCTGTTGTACGATCGCTTGTGAAATTCAGCAATAAGGGAGAATTGTAAGTTTGAATTTTTATTTCATCATCATTGTCGCTGGAACATGCAAACAATGCTGCCGAAATTGCGAGAAGCGTGAAGGAGCGCCTGAGCGCAGCCAAAGAGGTTCTTTGGAACATGGTTCTACCTCGGAACAAAAGTTGCAAAACTCCTTATGGAGCTTCACCCCCCAGCAAGTTTTCCGGCTTCGGCATTGCCGTTACGGTAGCGGGACTGCCCTTGAATCGCACAAGGTTGCCCTGATGGGATGAGGCTAATATAGAAAAATATTCCCATCCTCCAAGCGAAGCACTCTCTGATTGCTTGACCCCTTGAACCTGAGCGATATGTCTTTTTTAGCAATGTCAAATTTGCCATCTATCAAAACATCCACATACTTCAGGAATTCCAATTTTTCGCCACCCTCTGCTCTAATATCTTCGTAAGTATAGCCGGAAAAACACCAAACATCCCAGTTCTTTTCCCGCTTGGCCCACTCAGCAATTCTTTTGCAAGCGCTTGGCTGGAGCATAGGCTCTCCACCGGAAAATGTGATGCCTTTTTGCCCTTTGAGCTTTGAAAGCTCGGAAATAATGGATTCCACTTTTACAAATTCTCCGGCATTTGAATTCCAAGTGCCAGGATTATGGCAACCCTTGCAAGCCCTGTCGCAGCCCTGGCACCAAATAACAGTGCGCAAGCCTTCGCCGTCAACAATGGAATCGCTCTGAACAGGTGAAGCTAGTTTAATCATGGTGTTTAACCCTCGCTTTTTCTTCTGCTTTTTTTGCATCGTTCCAACGATCCAGCGAACCAACCAAATAACCGGTTATTCGCCGCAAACGCTCAAACTTCGGTTCGCCCTTTCCCTCTTCACGCCCGCACGCAGGGCAAACATGCCCATCTATAACGCCGGAAAATCCGCAAACAGGATCTCTATCAACAGGATGATTCACAGAGCCATAGCCAATTCCGGAATCTTTCATATAGCGTATTATGGATTCAAAAGCGTCTAGATTTTTGCCAATATCGCCATCTGTTTCCACATAAGTGATATGCCCCGCATTGCAAAGAGCGTGATAAGGAGCTTCTACATCTATTTTGTTGTGTATGCCAATGCGATAAGAAACCGGAACATGGAAAGAATTTGTGTAAAATTCCTTGTCGGTTACATCTTTTATTTTTCCATAAGCTTTTGTGTCAAGCCTGGTAAAACGCCCGGCTAAACCTTCTGCGGGAGTGGCAAGCAAACTGTAATTCAAATGATATTTCTTTGAAAACTTGTCTGTGAGATTTCGCATGAACTTCACAATTTCTATGCCAAGTTTTTGAGCTTCCTCGCTTTCGCCGTGATGTTTGCCGACTAAAGCGACCAGAGTTTCCGCAAGCCCAATAAAACCTATGGATAAGGTTCCGTGCTTAATCACATCTTTAAGCTTTGAATTTTGCTTTAGACTTCCGCTGTTAATCCACACGCCCTGCCCCATTAAAAACGGAAAATTCTTCACGTTTTTTTCTGCCTGAAAATTAAACCGCTCCAGCAATTGCTCTGCCGCCAAAGAAAGTTTTTCTTCCAGCTCTTTGTAAAAGCCTTCAAAATTCGCTTCGCTTCGCTCGCCTTTTGCAATGCCGTGGTTAATGGCAATTCTGGGCAAGTTTATTGTTGTAAAAGAACAGTTGCCACGCCCTGTTATGCGCCCATCGGATTCGGGGAATATGGAGGAGAATACCCTTGT
>WQSA01000190.1 GCA_009788135.1 Candidatus Fibrimonadales bacterium | reverse complement strand
TGGGATGCTTTGAGCTATTCCCATACGGCTTATTCCGGTGATTTTCCTCCTACCATTAAAGATCATTCAACATTGTTGCGAGAAGAAGGTTTCAAACTGTCGGGGCTTCCGGATCCGATGATCGTAAGGGCTTATAAAGAGCTTGGCTACGAATTGCCAAAAACTGCTAATTATAGCGATGCGCTGGTTAGCGAGACAATGGACATTCTATCAGATAGAAGCTCCGCTGAAACTTAGAAATACGGTTTCAGCAAAGTTTGCTTCTAAGCGAAGCTCTTTATTAGTTGCGCAACAGACATATACGTTGGTTTTGCACAGATTCAGACAATGCGCTTTGAACTGGCTCCCAAAAGTGTTAATCCTTTAATCAAGTAAAGGGAAGAAAAGCCAAGCAGGGTGCCCCGTTTGTGGGGCGAGCTTCGCCTTAGTTCTTCAAACACCGCACTGAATGCAAGTAAGGATAATAACTGTCCTCCGCAAGCTCAACATTATTTTGACCACTATAAATATAGAGTGCTGTACCGTAGGAACTTTTGCTTTCACTACTCCAATATTGACCTTGCTCACCAATAACACCGTAAGAAAATGCACTGTTAAACTGACCTCCAGGCAATGCCGAAAAGCCAAAGTCATCTGTGCCATCATCATTTTTCCAGTCACTGGTAGCTTTTAACTTTGTCCCTGCAACTTTATTGCCACCAGCAAAATCAATAAGCTTCTGCCATTCCGCATCGCTTGGTAAATGCCAACCCTTTGGGCAAGCTTTCATCGCCTCGTCCCGATTATACAATCTTCCGTACTTTATGCAGTTTGCAGGGTTATTATCATAACACTTACTATTACCTTCCGTTAAAAAACCTTTCACTTCATAATTCAAATTTTCTGCCATCCATATTTGGGAGCCTATTTTAATAGTTTTGTAATCTTTCTTGTCTCTGGAATCGGTAAAAGTACCTCTGTTGGCATCTAATTTCGCATTTGCTTCCGCTTTAGCCTTTGCTTCTGCTTCTAATTTCGCTTTTGCTTCTGCCTCTGAATCATCCTTCACACAACGAACGCTGTTCAATGCTTTAAGGCTATTTTGGCTCTTAAACACTTTATTATCGTCGTTACTTATAGTAAAGATGTAGGCTTGATTACCCCAAACAGTAGTTTCCATAACAGTCTTAGTCCACCAATAACCGAAGTATCCGATATTGGCAAAACCGCCTTCCCAGTAACCGCCTGGCAGAGCCGAAAAACCAAAATCATCCGCATAGGTATATCGTCCGCGATTGTCCAATTCATCTGGCCACCCGTTTTTTGCCTTGAGTTTTTTTGCGGCAGCCTCATTGCCACCTGCGAAATTTACGAGAGTTTGCCATTCTTTATCACTTGGCAAATGCCAGCCAGAAGGGCAAGCTTTATTAGCCTCTTCCCAATCATACAATCGTCCATATTTCTGGCAATTTTCAGGTTTTCTTATTTTCCTTCTCGGGTCGTCTCCGTAGCATAAACCGAGAAAGCCGTCTGCCCCTTGATAGTCAAGGTTTTGAGCCATCCAGGTTTGCATACCTATTTTAATTGTGTTGTACTTTTTCTTGTCTCTAGGATCGGCAAAGGTACCCTGTTGTTGAGCAAGAACTGCGATGTTGAGCAAAGTCAGCAATATTATGACTTTTTTCATTTTGAACCTCCTTTGTTTGGATTTAAAGATTGAATTTCTGAAATGGATTTATTCATAAAAAACTCCTATAGCCTTTCTCTACTCGTCTGCGAGAATTTCTGCAATTATTTTATGATAAGAATCTCTCATAGTTTCTTTTTTACATCGTGCACTTGGATTATATGTTATTAAAACTTTCTTTACATTGGGAATTTTTTCGCTTGGAAGTATTACTTCGTGCTTTCTTATTTCAAATTCGCCAAATATATCTTTTAATACATTGCCATACTGTTTGCTAAGTTTTGTGAGAAGAACAATGTAGTTCGGTTTTAATATTTCAATCTCTTTTATTATGAGGCTGTTCAAATGTGGTTTTACAATGCTGTCATAAAACTTATCGGGAAAGTATCTTGTAGCATAACCCATTTTTACGATATTGTTCCATAGACAGGAATTTTTTTTACCGCACTTTTCTTTAGGTAACAAATTCGTAAATTTTTTGAGACCCGGAAGAAAAGTTCCTTTTTTATAGCCAAATAAACAAGATTCATAATCTTTCATTGCCTGCTCTACGTATACATCTTTCCCTTTAATCTCAAGCCATCCGTTGGTTACCTGCCCGAAAAGCATAATTTTTATTTCGGCTTTTTCATAGCCCTCGTTTGATTTTAGGAATAACGGTAAAGTGGCTCGATAATCCTTATCCTTATCTCGCAGTTCTTCATTGTATTTAATAGCTTTACTTAAAACATCTTTTTTTGCTTTTTCGTAAAGTTCTTTCAATTCACTGTTGGTTGCTATGTTCATTTTCATTTCCTCCTTTAATTCTTCACGCAACGCACGGAGAACAAGCTTGTCGTCCTAGGGCTGCTGTTCAATTCGATGCCATCGATGCTGTAGCGCATGCGATGGCTGTAGGCGACGACATCGTTATTATACTCGCTAGCACTCCACCAGAGGCCGATGTTGCCGACACTGTCGAAACTGCCATCCGACTTGCCGTAACCGCCAGGGAGAGCCGAAAATCCGTAATCATCCGTACCATTGCCATTACTATTCCAACCACTTTTTGCCTTAAGTTTCTTTCCTGCAGTTGAGGTTCCTCCAACAGCCGTCATAAACGCATCCCATTCCGCATCGCTAGGCAAATGCCACCCAGAGGGGCAAACAGTTTTAGCATATAAATATAATCTGCCATAGGTTGTGCAGTTGGAAGCTAATTTGTCATAGCATACACTACCGCTTGCGTTGTAATTCAAGTTCTCTGCCATCCAAATTTGGTTGCCTATTATTACATATACATATTTTTGTCCATCTCGTTCATCACAGAATTGAGCTTTATTTTTTTCGTAATGCTCCCTTGTTGTTTCTTCCGTAAATCCTGCACATAAACTTAACGAACTGGAACTTGGAATAGTAGAAGAACTGCTTGCAACACTAGAGCTACTAACTTTAACGGTAGAAGAACTGCTTACAACACTAGAACTACTAACTTTAACGATAGAAGAACTGCTTGCAATACTAGAGCTGCTAACTTTAACGGTAGAAGAACCATTCTGTAAGCAACGTACACTATAAAAAGTTTTCTTATCTTTATTGCCTGTAAATACTCCTGTGCTGTGATTTTCCATCACACGATACAGAGCTTCAGTAGCATTGTACTCCGTATTGCTCCACCAGTATCCATAATCTGGACCGTTGTCGGGAGCAGCTCCATGGAAACTACCACCAGAATCGCCATAGCCTCCAGGCAAAGCCGAAAATCTATATTCATCCGTACCTTTATCTTCGTCAAAACCACTAAATCCCCAATATTCTATTGCCTTCAATTTCCTTCCAGCAACTGAGTACCCACCGACTGCTGTTATCAAAGATTCCCACTCTGCATCGCTAGGTAAATGCCAACCGTCAGGGCAAGCAGATTTTGCCGCCGACCAATTATACAAACGACCGTATTTGGCACAATTTGACTCTAAATTGTTGTAACAATTACTACCTCTTACATTGCAATTCAAATTCTCTGCCATCCAAACTTGAGAGCCTATTTGTACTGCCCTATAATCTCGTCCATCGCAGCTACCACTACTGGACGAATTACCGCCGCCGCCATCATCGCTAGAGCAAGAGGTGAATGCCGTAGCTATAAAAATAGCCGTCAATAGAGTAACGTTACTCATTTTCATAAATACCTCCGATAGGAATGTAATTGTAAACTTTTTCTCTTATATATAAGAGAGTATTGTGTGTGTAGAAGTGAACGGCTCCGTTGGCAGGTGCCGTTTTTTGCTTCCACACACAAATGGGGGGGGGGGG
>WQSA01000189.1 GCA_009788135.1 Candidatus Fibrimonadales bacterium | reverse complement strand
TCATCGGAAAGAATAGCATCGTGCCCGCAGCCAAAGCTAACTATCTGCACCAATTCTATGCTAGGGTCTTTAGTTGCCAAAAGCGTTGCTCCGAGCATTCTCATGTGGAATGAATTCAGAGCTTCCATTCTTGTGTTTGTCGGAATTTCCTGATCAAATACGCCAGGCAGGGCTTCCAATGGCAAAACCGGAATTCCCATTTGCGTGAAATGGTTTGCAACCAAATGGTTTACCAGAGGGTCCAGGTGGTAGGGCCTGCCGGCAACCACAACCGCAAACTCGCCTCTTGCCCGCACATCATCTAATATGCGCTGACCTTCTTTTTGCAGGGTGTCTATGTATTTTTGCAGAGCTATTTCGCCTTCGGTAACGGCGGCATCCACAATCTTTTTCGGGATTTTCCAATTCTTGTGAAACCAGTCTATGCATTGATTTCGGCGTAAATCTTCGGTGTACCAGTGAAATGTAGGTTGATCCACGGGAATTCCGTGTTTTCCTTCGGGGTCGTCTATGTTCCGGACCACTGCCGGCGTGCCTTGCACAACGGGGCAGACTGCCGTGGCTTTGAATTTTTTATGGTCGCTCGGAATTCCGAGCATGGAAGGCAGGAATATCCTATCCACCTTTTTTTTAACCAAATCTGCAACGTGCCCGTGCATCAATTTTGCCGGGAAGCAAATTGTATCGCTGGGAACAGAGCGCAGTCCTTCTTCAAATAAATTGTAATCGCTTTGCCTGCTAACCACCACTTCAAGCCCAAGCGATGTGAAAAACGCTTTCCAAAACGGAAGCGAAACAAAGAATTCCAGAGCTCTGGGGATGCCTATCTTTTTTCCGAGTTGAGAGTTGAGAGTTGAGAGTTGAGAGTTGATTTTTGGATTATAGTCNTTTATTAGAAGTTGGTTTGCTCTTCTNACNAGGTCCGGGACGGAGTTCATTTTGCGGTTGATTTCCGCTACCGCTTTTTTTGTTTCGGAATCGTCTGCGCTGGCAATTACTTCGCCTCTTTCGCAGCGATTTCCTGTTACGTGAGTTCTGCCATCGCTGAAAACCACAATAGTCCGGCTGCAGTTGTTGCTGCAAAACTGGCAAATTTGCCCTGGACGTTTTTCCCAGCCGAATTTCTCTATGGAATCCAGGCCTATGAATGTGGATTTAAGCATACGAGGGAAATAATATAGTAAATGCTGATTTAGTCGCTTAATTGAGAATTGAGAGTTGAGAATGGAGAATAATTTCCGCATATAATGGCTAAAACAACTCAAAATATGCTTTTTTATTCTCAATTCTCAATTCTCCATTCTCAATTAAACCATGAAATCTAAGTTTTTCAGTGCTTACTATAGAAAAAATTGGTTCCTGTACGGGCCTCCACTGCTAAATCTCTAATTTATATTATTAATGTTTTATATATGATATAAAAATTTTCTATATTGTAGCATATAAAGGATGTTATTTTATGGCGAAACAAGGCAAAACAGTATTATTGCCCAAGCGTGAAAAGTTGCTTAGGGTTTTGGGCGAGCAGATGAAACTGGCTCGTTTGCGCAGAGATTTGTCTGCGGAGCAGCTTGCGGAGCGAGCAGGAATTGCACGCACCACGCTTTTGAGGTTGGAGCATGGAGATGGCGGGGTTGCGCTCTCTACGCTTGTTAAAACGCTGTTCGTGCTCGGTTTGGAGCATGATATTCTGCTGGTGGCAAAAGATGATTTGATGGGTTATAGAATGCAAGATTTGGGGCTTTTGGTGGGTAAGAGAGCTAAGAGGAAAAATGCAAAGTAAGGATATTTTCGTGTATTTTGATGGTGATGAGCTTGCTTTTTTAGGCATGCTGCACTCTGATATTGTTAGAGGCAAAGAGGTTTTCAGCTTTAATGCTTCTAATGATTATGTTCTAAGAAAGGCTTTTCGTTTTTTGGATCCTGATTTGGGGCATTTCAGCGGACCTCAATATTTGCGTGCAGAAAAGGCAAATTTTGGAGTGTTCATGGACAGCGCTCCGGACAGATGGGGCAGACTGCTTTTAAGGCGGCGTGAGGCAATGCTTGCAAAGCAGGAAAAGCGACCAGAAAAGACTTTGCTTGAAAGCGATTATTTGCTAGGAGTTTTTGACAAGAACAGAATGGGAGCATTAAGGTTCAAAACGCAGGCAAATGGCGTGTTCTTGGATGACAATTCTGATTTGTCGGCGCCACCGATAACCGAATTGAAAAAACTGGAAGAATCGAGTTTAATGTTTGAGAGCGAAAAAAGCGCGAGTGAAAAATGGTTGCAAATACTTATTGCGCCAGGTTCTTCGCTGGGCGGTTCAAGACCAAAAGCTAATGTTATGGACAAAAACGGCAATTTATGGATAGCGAAGTTTCCCAGCAAATTAGATGTTATAGACAAAGGCGCATGGGAAGCGGTTGTTTGCAAATTGGCTAGAATGTGCAAGATTTCCGTTAGCGATTTTATTATTAAAAAATGCGCTTCAAAATATCATACTTTTTTAACGCTTCGTTTTGACAGGAGAGGCAAAATGAGAATACACATAGCGAGTGCAATGACAATGCTTGGATATTCTGACGGCAATACGGAAAATGCAAGTTGGCTTGAGCTTGCAGATTTTATTATAAGGTATTGCAGCAATGTGAACGGAGATTTGGAAGAGTTGTGGAGACGGCTTGTTTTTAGCATTGCGATTTCCAACAGCGATTGCCATTTGCGAAATCATTCATTTATTTTGGACAAAAACAAAACCTGGAATTTAGCACCAGCCTATGATATGAATCCAGAGCCTTCTGCAACAGGCCTTGCGCTCAATGTTGACGAAAATAACAATTCGCTGGATTTTGATTTAGCTTTGGATGTAGCTCCGTTTTTTCGCATAAATGTGCAAAGAGCTAAGGATATTTTGCAGTTTGTGAAAAATACGGTTGCCAAATGGAGAGCTGTCGCTTCCGAATTCAGGATTCCGAGGAAAGAGATGGAGGAAATGGAGAGAGCGTTTTTGGGGTCTTAATTCTACCGAGCTGTTTTGCGCTTTGCGAGCTTATGACTTTTCCTCCTTGTTTTTCAATGTCTATTCTAGTGTTTCTCGCAACGATTGCTCCTTTTTTTGCAACGCTTGCACTTTGAGTTAAATCTTTTGGACTGCTTTTTGCAGACAATTCCGTTGCCGTTGCTTCTGCAAGCATATTTACGATAAGTTCCAAGTTGCTCATATTGTCGCGCAAATTTTCTTTTTTCAAATTTTTATGCTTTTTATATTGTTTGGTAGTCATTCCGCTCCAAGTTTTTGTCATTAAGTCTGTCAAGTAAGCATATTCTTCACCTTGTTTTACTCCTGCTTTGTCCCATTCGTCAGTTAATGCTTTGCGAACTTCTATGGATTTTATCCTTTGATTTATCCAACTTTCCGAATAACCGAGTTTTCTGTAATTTTGAATGGCACGCTCTATAGATTGCTCTGGATCTATAGTTTCGTCAATTCGTTCTTTACCAACTCTTGCGAGCCACATTTTGAAAGGCTCGGCTTTTTTGCTTGGAATGGATTGAATTAGGCGAAACAGTTGTTCGGTGTCGGCAAGATCAGTAAACCTCATTTTTCCATCTGGAGCTTCTAATTTCAAGTGGTTAGTATTACTAACCACTTCATTGTGCCCTTCTTCTATCAACTTGTTTTTAAGCCACTTCCAGTAGCTTCTTACTTTTGCATAATCCGCCTGATCAGTTAAAACAGCCACCACATCCAGCACGGAAAACCACCATTTTTCGGCTTCTTCATCCCATACGGAGCGAACTCGTTGCCCTTCAAACATTTGAATATTTTTTTCCATAAAACTCCTTTTTGAAATGTATTATAAATATAGAAAAATACTGAACAAATGAGCAGTGCTATGCAGAAGAGCTATCTTTTGACTATTTTTCTTTTAGAAAATATTTACTATAGTAAACGCTGATTTAGTCGCTTAGTTGAGAATGGAGAGTTGAGAGTGGAGAGTTATTTTAACATATAACTGCTAAAATAACTTAAAAACGC
>WQSA01000188.1 GCA_009788135.1 Candidatus Fibrimonadales bacterium | reverse complement strand
TATCTGGAAAATTCCGTTCTTTGGGAACGCTCCAAGGGTTCGCTGATGTTTACGCTCACAAATAAATGGAATGAAGAACCGCAGATCAATTTTGAGGAAGTTTTGTTTGGGCAAGAGGCAACGGCCCGCTACAAAGAAGTTTATTTGCGGGGAAAAAGGGAAGAGGTTGAATTTGCCTTTAGCGGTTTGAGCTGGCTTTCTTACGAGGGCGAGCTTTCGTGGCTTAGAGAGCTTGGCGCTGGATTTTCTTTGCAACCTTTTTATCTGCAAAAGTACACCGATGGATTGCGTATGGAAGAGACTTGGAATACGCAGTTGCACAGCGGCGGCATAAATGGCAAATGGCAAAACGAGAGAGGGAGCTTGGCGCAGATTGGCATTTCCGGGAATTATGTTGAGAAGTCCAGCGATATTTCGCCTTATTCCGCAGTGAATGGTTTTGAGGAAGGCTTTTCGTGGAGGGGCAATGTTCTTGCGCAGATGGCGTTTGACGAGCGTTTTTATATTTCCGGGCAGTATATTGTGAGGCTGTGGCGCGGCGAGATGTTTCAAAAACTCAATTTAGAAGCAAAAGCCATGTTCTGATTTTCTATATTCCATTACGATGCTACGCTTATTCCTAATTTCGTTTTTGAGTGCTATTTTTATGGCGTGTTCCTCCTCAGACGAGTCTGCCGCTCTGAAAGAATGGTTTGACGACCAAGTACTGGCAACTTCTTATGGAAAAACACCTGAAGAAGTACCTGTTTCAATGGCTAGCTTTAGCGTTGGCCATAATAATTCCGCTTATGCGATTGGTTCTTATGCTGTTCTTGGCGATGCAAACGGCGTGGAGCATACACTCTATATTGACTTGGACAGCTTGCCTTCCAGAACTTGGGCTTTGAGAGCAGATGCCGTTTTTTACAATGATATTTATGGAGGCTCTGTTCCGGAAATGCAGCTGGAGGCGGAGATTTATTGGTTGGAAGAAACTGAAGACTTGGTAGATTCCGTTTGGTTGAAATTTGAAAGGCCATTTCTGAACTCCGCAGAGATAATCATTGACAATTTTTCCATTTCTCTGCCCGAAGAATTGCCAGATTCAAAACTGCTAGTGGCCATAAAACTAAAGCCTAATAGCGGCACGGTTTTGCGTATAGAACCCAAGTCTATTTACGATATATCCGGACTCAAGCGCGTTGCTCAAAAAACAAGAATTACCGATGATTGCGAGCGATGCTTGTATTCTGGCGTTGGAGAATCGCTTTTTGTATCTTTTGATAAAATAAATATTGATAAAACCGTTGTGTTTGCGCAATTGGTTTTGCCAAAGCAAAGCGGCACGGCAGGCAGCGAGCTTGAGCTTCCAATACCGGTATATGCGATAGGAGAAAGTTACAGGGTTGATACCGCTTATGTAAATGAGAACAAACTGCACCCGAATCTTATTTTTTCCGAAGGCGAAGATTTGAAGCTGCAGGTTACAAACAGTTTGCGCAGAGGCAAATTCGATTTTATTTTTATACTTGGACCTCCCATGCTCATTCCTGGCTCGCTTTACTTTTACAATTCAATTTACAGCACGGAAAAGGTTTTCTCCGATAGACCTGCATATGCCCGATATGATTTTAGCGCTATGGAAACCGCAAAATTAAGGATTTGGTACGCTGATTAAGCTATGCTAAAACATATTTCAATTAAAAATTTGGCCCTCATCGCAAATGCGGAAATTTCATTCTCCAGCGGATTCTGGGCCATAACGGGCGAAACCGGAGCGGGCAAGTCTGTATTTTTGAATGCTCTCAAATTTCTGTGCGGAGCAAAAGCGATCGCTGGAATGGTGAGGAACGGCGAAGACAGCGCAATTATAAGAGGGAGCTTTGACACCGAGCATTTGCCCGAAGTTCAGGAATTTTTGGAAAAAAGAGAAATAGAGCTTGAAGATTGCGAGCTTGAAATTCAAAGGGAAATTTTTGCGAGCGGAAAGAGCAAAGCTCGCATAAACGGCGTAATGGCAAGCCAGAGCGATTTGCAGGAACTCGGCGAAATGCTTGTGCAACTGCATGGGCAAAGCGAGCAAACGCTTTTGAAAGATGTAAAATCTCAGCAAAAACTCATAGATGCATATTGCGGAAACGAAGAGCTTTTGCAAAAATGCAAGGAAGTTTTTGAAAAACTCAGCGCAGTCAGCAAAAAAATAGAAGAATGCAAACAGAATGCGGAGAGCATTGCGCAGCAAAAAGAATTTTTGCAATTCCAGTTGAGCGAACTCCAAAGCGCCAATCTGCGTGCAAACGAAGAAGAAGAATGCGAGCGCATTGTGCAGGAATCCGCTGGCGGCGAATTTAAGCGCAGAATGGCAAACGAGTGTCTGGAACTTTTGATAGGGGAAACAGGTATCTCAAATCTCGCTGGCGAACTCGTTTCAAAGCTTCAAAAGCTTGAGAGCAAATGTAGCGACGCTCCCAAAAGCGAAGCGGCAGCGAGCGCAGAGGATTACTTCAACAATCTGGCATTGGAATTGAAAAAGCTCGGCAAACAGGAAGTTTACAGCCCAGAGCAAATAGAAAAAGCGAATGCTCGCATAGCTCTTATACAAAAGCTCAAACGCAAATACAAAACAGATTTGAATTCTCTTATAGAGCTTAGGGAAAAGAGAAAGCAAGAATTGGAATCTTTGGAAAACTCAGACTCCGATGTTGAAGAATTGCAGAAATCCGCAAATAAAATTCGCATTGAACTGGAAAAAATATGCGCAGAACTTTCCAAGAAGAGACTTGCGGGAGCAAAGAAGCTTGACGCTGAGGTGGAAAACAGACTCCATGCGCTTTCAATGCCCACAGCGGTGTTCTGCACTCGCTGGAGCCAAGCGGAGAATTTGAGCGCAAACGGCGCAGAGCATGGAGAATTCTGGATTGCGCCCAACAAGGGCGAAGGCGAAAAGCCGCTGAGGCAATCGGCGAGCGGAGGCGAGCTTTCCAGAGTTTTGCTNTCGTTCAAGCGAACAATGGCNGAGCGGGACAAGGTTCCAATTCTGGTTTTTGACGAGGTTGACAGCGGCATTAGCGGAGAAGTTGCGCATAAAATAGGGGAGTGCTTGCAGGAGCTTGGCAAATACCATCAAGTGCTAACAATCACGCATTTGCATCAGGTTGCCGCTCTTGCAGACGGTCAATTCTGCGTTCGGAAAATTGAAGAAGAGAATCGCACATACACAACGGTTGAACAGCTTGGCAAAGAAGAACGAACCACTGAAATAGCGAGGATGCTCGGAGACGAAAGATCGCCTACCGTTTTAGCGCACGCCAACGAATTGCTAAAAAATATGAGAAAACAGCAACCAGCCCGCCGATGATGTTCGCTGCTAAATCGCCCAAATCGTTTCCTGAGCGCCCCGGAACGAATGATTGATGGAATTCGTCAAAAACTCCAAAAGCAGCGCATATAAAAAATACTATTATGCCGTAAATAACGGGTTTTGCAAGCCATTTTGGGCTTGGAATCCAAAAGCAGAGCGATATTCCCAAAACAAAATAGGCTATGAAATGCTTTACTTTATCGTTAAATTCAAAAGCGTTCAGCAAAGGGTCGTTCCCTGGCATGGCTGAAAGCACGGTAATTCCCGCCATAACTGCTATAGCAGGAATTTTTCTCAAAATATTTTTATTCATAAAGCTTATTTATTCCTCCGAATACCGCTCGCATATTTGCAACGAGAGTATCGCTGGAAACGCCTCTGCCTATAACGGTTTTCCCATTTGCACAGAGCGATATTTCGGAGAGCGCTCTGCCTGCCCATAATTTATCTGCATTGCCCACAACGCTTTGCTTGTAGCTGTTGAGCTCCACAGGCAAACCGACTTTGCGAGAGAGCAAAAGCGCTGCTTCTATTGGACCCTCTGCGGATATGGATTCTTCGCAAGCGGCTCCGTCTTTGGTAAATTTGAACACAAAACGGCTCTCTCCAGGTATAACATCTATGGTATTGAATACTATTCTGCCGTGAATATTGCAGCATTTTTCCCTGAATATCTCCAGAATGCGAGAATCCGGGAGTTCGCC
>WQSA01000187.1 GCA_009788135.1 Candidatus Fibrimonadales bacterium | reverse complement strand
GGAAAAACCGCACCTGTAGGGGCATTGCGCGCAATGCCCTTACAGGTGGATGCATCGTGTTTAATGATCGTCCGTGACGTTGCCGAAGGTTTGGCGGTTGAAGCAGACGCCCATTACACCGCAGCATTGGATTTGAAAATCACGCCAGAACTGCGGCAAAGCTGCATGGCGAGGGAATTGGTGAACAGAATTCAAAATCGACGCAAGGATATGGATTTGCAAATCACCGATAAGATAAAGATTGCATTGCGATGCGATGCAGACTTGCAAACCGCCGCTGAAAAATACAAAACCTATATTTTGGAAGAAACTCAGGCTGTGGAAATGTCAAGCGATGGAACCGGCGAGTGGATTTCTGCAAATATCGAGGGCAAGGATATTCAGATAATGGTTTCTTCTATATAATCGCTTTGACTGGCAATGTTGTATTTTTTATAAAGCTGTTCATCTATTTTAGCGATGGATTTTGACCAGTCTATATCGCCGTTGTTGGAAAAGTTTTGAAGCGGAGCAAATTTATAAGCGTCTCTCGGCATATTTTTATTTTTTCTAATTCCGACCAAAAAACGGAAAAACTTTGTTTGCATATACTTTTGGCAATTCAAAGCTTCTCGCTTGCTCTCAAATGGTCCAACTCTTAAAAAAGTTTCCGAGCAAACGCTTTCCGGCTCGCCCAATTCCACTTTTCCGATAATTCTCGCCGGCACCGGATGCCCTATTTGCCCAGCGGCTCCGTCTGCCTTTGAAACATAAAGTTTATATTTGTCAAAAGCGTCAACCCCTTTTTTAATCTGGCTTTTATTTATGTATTTTATCTCTCGCTTTTTTCCCAATATTTTTAAAGTTCCTTCCTTAAAATGAGCGAAAGCCCGCTCCCATTTATTTTTATCGATTCCATATAAATTTCTCTGAGAAACAATTTTATTAAAACTTTCGCCAGGCACTTTCACCGCATTTAAGATTTGCAATGCAATACCATCTCGAACAAATATTTCTTCCCCCGATAAATACCTATTCGATTTAATTATAGCTCCCGCTCTATGAGTATATATTTTGCATTTCTTTTCAGCATTTTTATCCCACAAAAAATAACAAACTCCACCCTCAATCTGAACATTCGGGAAACATTCTCTGGAATTCATAAAATCGTGCAAAATAACGATACGCCTATCCGCAAGCATTGCTTTTCTAAACTTGGATAAGCCTTTCCCTCCCGTCATCCAGCGAGATGGTATAATCATTGTCAGAAAATCTGGGGTCATAGCTTTCCCTATTTCCACAAACTTATTGTATAGAGGAATTGCGCTGCTTCCGCCGCCGCCATCGAAACTCTGATACGGCGGATTTCCGACTATGGCACCGAATTTTTCGCTCGGAACAACGCCATTCAATCCATCCATTTTCCATATATTCCGTGAAATTATTTTGGTTATTTCCCCTTGCATCTCAGAACTTGGCTGTTCGCCATGCTTTTCAAAGTAATAATCGCAAAATGTGCAAAGCAAATTTTTCCGAGCTACAACCAAATTCTTTTCTTGCAATTCATAGCCATAAGTTGATTGAAACGCTCGCTTAACCCATTCAAGCCACTCGTCCTCAGCGGCATTTTCGTTGACAATGCGAATTTTTCGGTCAAGAATGCCAATCCTGTTTTTCATCTCTATTTTCTCGCCACTCACAACATCGTAGCGGCTAACCAGATACGGAGCTTCGCCGCAGGATATTTCGAGGCGTTTGTCCTGAACATAATCCCGCCAAGTTTTGCCCGAATTTTTAAATGAAACTTTTGCCGCAGAAGCAGTCCAGTTTTTTCCGTTTTCCGTATTGAAACTGTTTTCCTGTTTAAGCCAGGCATTGTCTATCAAATTGTTCTGTGCATTGCATATCCACGACGAAGTAAAGACTTCGTTTTCCATTCTCATGCCAGCCCATTCTCCACAACAAACAGATGGCAAGGCTCCTTTTCCGGATTAATCTCAACGTAGTTCCTTGAACCACGCCACAAAAAGCTCTGGCTGGAAAGCAAATCCCTAACCGTGTAGCCTTGACCATCGGAGAGACCAAGCTCTGCCAAATTCAAATGCACAAAGGAATTCTGCGTTTTTTTAACATCAAGATTTGCAACGCAAAGCACCGTGTTTCCGTTTTTCCAATCGCGCTTGCTGTAAACAATTATATTGCTATTCTCCGCATAATGAAAACGCAGGTTATCGTATTCCATGAGTGCGCTCTGCTGTTTTCTGGCAAAATTCACTTGGCGCAAAAATTCCTTTATGTTTACGGGGCTGTTCCAGTTATGTACCTTGTACTGATATTTTTCGCTATTGTAAAGTTCTTCTTTTGCAGGATTCTTTTCGTTTTCGCAAAGCTCATAGCCGTTGTACATTCCGGTTAAACTGGAAAGAGTTGCCGCTAAAAAGTAACGCAGTTTGAAAATTGCTACGCCTTGGCCTGCAAAATATTCCGGGAAAATATCAGGAGTTGTAGGGAATAAAATTCCGCGCATATATTCGGTTACAGGCTTTGAGGTTATCTCTTTGAAGTAATCTTCCAATTCCCATTTTTCCGTTCTCCATGCAAAATATGTATAGCTTTGATCAAAGCCTATTTTGCCCAAACGCTTCATCATTTTCGGACGCGTAAATGCCTCTGCCAGCAGCACAAGCTCAGGACGCTCTTCCTTGATTGAACGGATAATCCACTCCCAAAACGGAAATGGTTTTGTGTGCGGATTGTCTATGCGGAAAATATCAAAGCCTTTGTCTGCCCAAAAGATAATTATTTTTTTGATTTCTTCCCACAGTTCCTTGTAATTTTCGTTGTAGTAGTCGAATGGATAAATATCTTCGTATTTTTTTGGCGGATTTTCAGCAAATTTTATAGTGCCATCGGGTTCATGGAAAAACCATTCCGGATGTTGTTTTACATAAGGATGGTCCGGGCTGCAGTTCAGAGCTACGTCCATTACCAGTTTTAAGCCTCGACTCTTGCAAGCTTTGGCAAATTCCTCAAAATCTTCCATTGTNCCGAGTTCCGGGTCCACAGCGAAATGCCCGCCGAGCTTGTTGCCAACAGCATAAGGGCANCCCGGCTCTCCGGGTTTTGCCTTNAGAGCGTTGTTTGCGCCTTTGCGATTTGTTTCTCCNACCGGGTGAAATGGAACCAGATANACCGCATCAAATCCGAGCGAAACTATGTAATCCAAGCGATTTATGCAATCTGCCCAATTAGCGGATTTGTTAGGGCTTTTGCCTTGGCTTTTTGGCCACATTTCATACCACGTGCCTAGCCTTGCATACATGGGGTCAACTCTGGCTTCAAAAATTTCGCTTTCGGTAGGCACATCTTTTGGTTCTATGGTCCAAGCTACAATTTTATACTGGTAAAAACCCAGTTTTTGAACAGGAAAAGCTCCTTCCCACAAATCGTTGTCCACGAATTTCATAGGGACTCTCTCCCATTTTTTCTGCGAAGAGTGCTTATATTCAATTGCAGCATCATATTTTTCATGGCTATGTCTGAAAATATCTGCCTGAACGTTCACATAATCGCCAGGCTCTTTATGAACGGCATATTTGCCGCCTTCGATTAAAGGAGAAATTACTTCTATTACAAGATTATCTTTTTTCACGGGAAAATTTATTGGCATAGATGTAATGTAGAAATCTCCAAGTGTCTAAAATAATCACTTCTGCGCCACATTCAATGAAATATGCGTTTCAAGCAACTGAACCGGATCCACCTCGCTCGGGCACTGGTCCATAGGCGAGCTTGCGCTCGTGTTCTTTGGGAACGCTATAAAATCGCGAATGGAATCCTGGCCTTCAAGCGTTGCAACAACCCTGTCCAAACCCAAGGCCAAACCGCCGTGCGGAGGTGCGCCAAACTTGAACGCATCAACAAAGAAACCGAACTTCGTTTTCACCTGCTCCTCAGTGAGCCCAAGCAAACGGAAAACCTTTTCCTGAACTTCGGGATTGTGAATACGAACAGAACCGCCGCCAATTTCCACGCCGTTCAAAACCAAATCGTAAGCCTGAGCGTTGCAATCCTTCAAGTTGCCGCCCAGCATCATATCCAA
>WQSA01000186.1 GCA_009788135.1 Candidatus Fibrimonadales bacterium | reverse complement strand
TAGTATATATGCGACGATCATTAGGTGCGACCATATTTATACTCCTCTACGGGTTATTGTCGCTTAACTTAGAATACTTTTTTTCAAAGACAGTTCAAACCATGACGATGCTCACGAGCATTACGGATTGTCGTACAAGGAGCTTGACGGCAGGGTCAAGCATGTGGAAAGCACGATGGTGACCAAAGACGAGTTTTCTAAAATGAACGACTGCCTTCAGCGGATGGCACAGGACACGGCAGAGATTAAAGGATATATGAGAGCCAAGAGCGAGTGAGATTTTATCAGCGTTTTGCACATTTTTTGCACAGTTGCAATTTTCCCAAATCTTACAACCATTGATTTTATCGGTGTTTATGACGTTTATTATTTTTCTCTTATACCCCCACCAAGACTCGAACTTGGGTAACAGGTTTAGGAAACCTGGGCTCTATCCTGCTGAGCTATAGGGGCGGAATTCTTCACTTGGCGAATTTTGCCGAAGAACGTTGAACCGCAGGGTTGTTGCGCGCTTCTTTAACCATCTTCTTCTGCTTTTCTTCGCTGTCCCGCTTTACAGATTCCAGTTTCTTTCCCAGCAAATCACCGAGGGTTACGCCTTGAGGCGCTGGTGCCGCAGGCTTCTTTGAAGGCTTCTTTTTACTTTTTTTCACCATATTAACCTCAATTGCTAAATTTGAGGAGATAATTTAGTAAAAAAAATTTTCTAATTTCAAGGCAATGAACAAAACTGCTCCAAATTTAGTGTGGTTAGACTTGGAAATGACCGGTTTAGACCCGGAAAGTTGCGTTATATTGGAAATTGCAACCATAATAACAGATCCGCATCTCAAAATTCTCTCTGAAGGGCCAGTGCTTGCAATAAGGCAAAGCGAAGATATTTTGAATAAAATGGACAAATGGAACAAAAGCCACCACACCAAGAGCGGTTTGATAGGGAGAGTGAAGAACTCCCCATACAACCTGGCCACAGCAGAAGAAATGACCCTCAATTTTATAAAAGGCTACACCGAAAAAAGCAAAAACCCGCTTTGCGGAAACTCTATAGGGCAAGATCGCCGCTTTTTAATCAAACATATGCCTAAAATCGAAGCTTGGGTAAATTACAGGAATATAGACGTAAGTTCATTAAAAGAACTCGCTTACAGATGGTACCCCAAGCTTCCCAAATTCAAAAAGAGAGAAAATCACAGAGCCCTTGACGACATCAGAGAAAGCATAGCTGAACTCGTATATTACAAAGACAGAATTTTCGTTCCGGAACTCTAGAATGGAAATAGGAGTTGTAATAACAGCGGGGGGATTGGGAAAACGTCTTGGCGGCGAAATTCCAAAACAACTCCTAGAGCTACGGGGCAAGACTATGTGGCGGCACAGCGTGGACTCTTTTTTGAGAAACAAACATATTAAAGCGGTTGTTCTAACTGTTCCAAAAGAATGGCAAGATCATTTTGCAGATTCATCTATTATCGTTGCGACAGGAGGCAAAGAACGGTGGCAATCCGTGAAGAATGGCATTGAAGCTCTGCCGCAAAGCATAAGCCACGTTATGGTACACGATGGCGCTCGCCCATTTGTGAGCGATGATATAATAAACTCGGTAGCGGAGGCTCTTGAAAAAAATTGCTGCATGGTTGCAAAGCCTGTTTTTGACACGGTAAAAATCACTGAAAGCGGATTTGTAAAAAATACCATAGACCGTAAAAGCGTATGGCTGGCGCAAACTCCGCAAGCCGCACCCGTAGCCTTGCTGAAGGAACTTTATAAAAAAATGGAAGGCTTTCCAGACTTCTGCCCAACAGACGAAGCTTCTATCCTCGAAAAATTCGGAGTCTCCATAAAAATTGTTGAAGGAAATGCTCAGAACGATAAAATTACAACCATCGAAGACATGGAGAAGTTTTTATGCTCAAACGGCCCTTGATGCAAAAAGAAATTGACGCTCTCAAAGCCGCAGGGAACACCTGCGACAAATGGAACAACATAAGAGTAGCGCAGGATTTCACAACTAAAAACATTGTCAACTCAAAATTCACCGGCAAAATAAAACTGCACGGATTTTCGGGCAAAGCGATTGCATACAAGGGAATTGAATTCCAAACTGGAATCTACAACTCGTGGGTGAACGAAAGCGTTGTGGAAGATGCTTGCATCTATGGGGTCAAGATATTTTCAAATTCCGTAGCCTGCGATGGCGCTCTTATATTCAATGCAGGCTCAATAACTTGCGACAAAGAGATGTCTAAAATAGAAATAGGAACGGAAATGGGACATCGCGTTTTAAAGCGGCAGTTCAGCGAAAACGAGAGAACCGTTATTGGCAGGGGAGCCAGAGTCTGCAATATAAGCTCGCTCGAAAATTCTCATTTGGGAGACTCGGTTTGCATTGAAAATGGAGCTTTGGTTAGAGACTCCATACTTGAAAATAACAGCGCCGTTGTGGACAATGCGATTGTGAAATCATCTTTTATCGGTTCATTCTCGCATATAGGCGAGGCTGAGGTTAGCTATTCTCTGGTTGGGCCGCTTGTGCAGATTCACCATCACAGTTTGCTGATTTCTGCGCTGTGGGCAGAGGGCAGGGGCAATGTGGGCTATGGAGCCAATGTTGGCAGCAACCACACAGGCAGAATGCCGGACCAGGAGATTGTGCCTGGCTTGGGGATGTTCTTTGGTTTGGGATGCTGCATAAAATTCCCGGCAAATTTTTCCGAAGCTCCATTCACCATGATTGCTACGGGCGTTATTTGCGAGCCCATGCGGTTGAAGTTTCCGTTTAGCCTGATAACAAAAGACGAAGTGATTCCAGGCTGGGTTTACAGCAAAAATATTTACGGCATTTACAGAAGCATTTACAAATGGGACAAGCGCAGCGGCACGAATGACAATATCAATTTATTGTATTCAAAGCAAGTTCTGGACTGCGTTGCATATGCTTGCAAAACTTTAAAGGGAACCAAAATTTCGGAAGCGACAATAGAAGCTTACGAGCTGTATGTAGAGGATTGCGCTTATTACAAAAAACACAAGAAGTTCAACCCGTCCATAATTTCGCGCATTGAAAAGAATTTGGAGCGCGATTGCAAACGAGGCCAGGAAGTCTTTGACGATTATATGGAATTTCACCCCAAAGACCAGGAATTTCTAGATTACCTCCATGATCATAGCTCCTAGCGTTTTAAATGCGAACTTTCTCAATCTGGAAGCAGACATAAAAGCTACCGAAAAAGGCGGTGCAAACTGGATTCATTTGGATATAATGGATGGAAACTTTGTTCCCAATATTTCTTTTGGCCCTGGAATTGTGCAGCAGATACGCAAATGCACAAAGCTCCCTTTGGACTGCCATTTGATGATAGAGAACCCGGAGCTTCATGTTGAAGCGTTTGCAAAGGCCGGAGTTCAATACATAACCGTTCACGCCGAGGCAACCAAGCATTTAGACCGTTTGCTGCACCAAATCAAGGAGCTTGGGTGCAAAGCTGGCGTTTCCATAAATCCGGCCACCCCTTTGGAGTCCATAACAGAAGTTTTAGACCTTGCAGACCTGGTTCTTATTATGAGCGTAAACCCGGGTTTTGGCGGCCAGTCCCTTATTCCGTATTGCTTGGACAAGGTAAGCCGCCTCAGAGCGATGAAGCCAGACTTGCAAATAGAGATAGACGGCGGAATAAACCTGAAAACCATGCCTCAGGCCAAAGCTGCTGGAGTAAATGTCTTTGTAATAGGCTCTGCAATCTTTGGAGCAGAGGACGTAGAGGCTGAAACAAAGGAATTTGGCAAACTTTTGCTCTAATTAATTGAGAATTGAGAATGGAGAATGGAGAATGGAGAATAGGCAAATTTTAAAGCATTTGTTTATGAATATTCTCAATTCTCAATTCTTCATTCTCAATTAAACATAACGCTTTGCATTTTCTATATTAAAGCCTGAACTATTTTTATCACCAGGAGATATTTATGTCCAAGAGCAGCTCACCCACAAGCCATGCGAAACTAAACGCATGGGTAAAAGAGATAGCCGCCCTAGTTGAACCCAGTGCCATTTATTGGTGCGACGGATCCAAAGCGGAATACGACGAGATGGTTAAGATACTTGTAGATGC
>WQSA01000185.1 GCA_009788135.1 Candidatus Fibrimonadales bacterium | reverse complement strand
GGAACTATAAGCAGCAGTTATTCGAGCAGCACGGTAACCGGCTGTATGTATGTCGGGGCACTTGTTGGACATAACTATGGCACTATAAGCGACAGTCACTCCACAGGAAAAGTTACAGGAAAGCCATCAACTTGTAAATGGTGAGGAGGAATTGCTTTAACCAAAATGCCCCGCTACATAGCCATTCTGAAAATATTTTAAATCTTAAATATCACTGTAAAAGTTGCCCCCTTGCCGGGGGCGCTTTTTAACGCTATCAATGCCTTGTGCGCATCTGCCGTACGCTTTACAATAGCCAAGCCCAAACCGGAACCCTTAGTTTCCCTCGTTGACTCATCGCCAATTCTGTAAAAACCCTCAAATATATTCTTCTGCTCGCTCACCGGAATGCCTTTGCCCGTATCTTCAACGGAAAAAGAAACAGACTGCGCATCCTGCGCAAGCTTAACAAAAACATGGCCCGCTGCCGTGTATTTAATCGCATTGTCCACCAGATTTTGAACAAGACTGTAAATAGAAGAATAGTCTCCGATTATCTTGCAATCCTCAGCGACTTCCCTCCTAAGTTCCAAATTCTTGCCGCTCGCAATAACATCCAGAGAATCGCAAACCTTATTCACGCACTCAGATAAATCTATGCTCTCCCAGCGAAAAGCCTTCTTGCCGCTTTCCATTCTGGTATAATTCAAAATCGCCTCAATCAAACTCTCCAAACGATTCGTTTCCTTCAGCACAACCCCGGTATAAGAAGAAATCTTCTCCGGCCTTCTGTTCATAAGCTCGGAATACATTTTTATGGAAGTAAGCGGAGTCTTGAACTCATGCGACATCGCTGAGAGAAAATTATCCTTCATCTTCCGAAGCTGCCTCTCCCTGGAAATGCCCCTGTACACAACAACAACTCCTATAACAGGAATTATCAAAGAGAAAACAAGCATCAAGAAAATAATATCCGTCTCGTCTCGCTTCGCTGCATGAGAATCTGCCTCAATAACAATATCATCTTCCGCCAAAACATTAGACTCGCCAAAAGGAAATTCGGCGGAAATGGAGTATTCAATATTGTTCCACTCCTTTGCGGCGCTGTGTATTGCCAAATTCATATTGTTTGAATAAAATGCGCTGTCCAGCTTGGCTACAATCGAATTGACAACCAAAAAGACTTCCCCCTCATGTTTAATAAAATAATAGTTTTTATTCAAATAATTCGCATAAGCTCCAAGCGCAAGCAAAAAATCCCTATGCTCGGTATAAGTGTTCAAATTCCGCAAAAGCCTCTTTGTCCTGCTGAAAATCTTTCCGAATTTTTCCTGCTCCGCCTTGCTCAAATTCTGCTCGCAAAGAACATCGTTCAGCATTTTTTCCAGCATATAGCTATCCCAATCCAATCGGGAAATTTTGGGATTTCGCATAAAAGAATCAACCACTCCCAAAACATATTTCCTCGCTTCCTCAAATTTCTTGTTTTTTTGCAAATCCAAAAACTTCTTCAAAACAAGCGCATCGCCATGCTCAAGCAGATAAAACTCGCTTGTTTCGCCTTCGCTTATTTTTGGATTAATCAAAACCCCGTCTTTAAACTCAAATGTAGCTAAAATACCCGGCAATGAATCTTGCAAATAATCTTCGCTTAAAGATATTTCCCTTACAATCGCTTCAGTTTCTTTTTTGGAACTCTCAATAATAGCGGCTTTTAAACTTATCTTATCGCCCTCGTTTTTTTTTTCTGCAAGTTGCTTCTTTGTCTCAATGCTGTTAAATCCTATAATGGCAAGCACAAAAGTGGCAATCAAAATGCCAGCCAAAAACAAAAGCAATCTAAGCGGAACTGCTAGCGAAGCAATCCAGCGAACCATATTCCAATATCCGGAAAATTAAAGAAAACCAGAGATGAGAGCAATAGCAAAATGCAAGCGCTCAGGCATACAAAAAAGAAAAACGCTAGCAAACGAAAAAGAAATGGATTTTTCACCCTCAAATTACCGGTTGATGAGTTAAAGAAACTGGAGTCCCAATATCAATGCGACGAGTAGCATTGTAAAGGTCTCTTATTAACACAGTCGCGCGCTGGTTATCGGAATGCAATACCATGCCTCTGCCCAAAAGTCTCGGCGGCAAAGTCGGATCTCTTTTTTCCATATCCCAAAAAGCCACGGCGCTGCCTGGCACATATTTCTGTTTTTTGCCCATATCTATCAAAACATAAGAATACAAATTAGGAACAATGCTCCTGTCCATAAATAAAACTACCGCTGCCATTTCGCTAGCCTTGACCTGCTTAACAGGTTTGAAACTTTTCACATCTATGGTTTCAACAGGCCATTGCGGGCGAGCAATAGCGTTTTCCACGGAAAGCATGGCAAAAGACTGCAATATGGTAGCACGGGAAAGAGAATCGCCAACGGCGGTTATTTTTGCAATAGCGGCAAGATGGCGAAGATAGTATTCGTCTGCTGTTCCTTCCGCATTGGGAACGGAAACTTTTTTGCTGCTCCAAAGCTCGGCAAAACCTCCAGCTTTTAATTTAGGAAATGCCCTTTTGCCAAAACCAAGAAGTATTTCGTGCTCCAAAGAATGTATAATCGGTTTGCTGGCCTCCCCGTTATACACAGGATACCATCCTTTGTTATCTCTTTCGCTTCTAGGCCCAACGGATTCCAATATCGGCATCAGCCTCTGATAATAAGCATTAAAGACTTTTGGCGGATTTGGAGTTCTGTATTCTCTGCCATGATTACGTCCCCCGCCAGAAGCAATATTCTGCGCATTGCCTCTTCCTGCATCGCCTGAGTCCCATGCGTAATCGCCTCTATCATAAGAGTCTCTGCCTACTATCGGGCAGGGGCCTTCGTCTGGAAAACAAATTGAATCCCCAGGATAAATCCAGTGAGCATCTTCTATATGAGGATTTGCTTTCCACAAATCAGGCCAAAGAAACGGGTCTTTCAAATACTCTTCGCTCAAATCCCAAAGGGTGTCGCCCTTTTGCACTCTGTAAGCCATAACCAACAAAGCGCAAGCGGCAACCAACAAAACAGTATTTATGAGTCTCATAAATAGAATATAGTAAATCAACTTCTATTTAATTCTAACACTGGGCACGTGCCAAATGTCATCATTATACTGTTTAATAGTACGGTCGGAACTGAATTCTCCCATGCGAGCTACATTCAGAATGGATTTACGCGTCCAAAGCTTTTTATCGGAATATTCGCGAGAAACCAAATCCTGAGTTTCAAGATAAGAGGCAAAATCCGCCAAAAGCAGGTAAGANTCTCTGGAAAGCAGACTGTCAACTATAGGCGCAAACGAGCATTCAGGATAATTCAGCGTACGAATAAAGTCCAATATCTCGCGGATATCTCCNGAAGATTCNTAATANTCTCTGGGATGATAGCCTTGAGCAAATATGCGATGAACTTCCTCAACGGTTTTTCCGAATATGTAAATATTCTCGCTTCCAACCGCCTCGTACATTTCAACATTGGCTCCATCCAGAGTGCCTATTGTCAGAGCGCCGTTAAGAGCGAATTTCATATTGCCCGTTCCGCTGGCTTCAGTGCCTGCNGTTGAAATTTGCTCGGANAGATCCGCNGCGGGAATTATTTTTTCCGCATAGGAAACGCGGTAATTCTCAAGGAACAGAAGTTGCAAAACTCCATTTGCGCGCGGCTCTTCGCTAATTCTTTCAGAGACTGCATTCACAAGCCAGATAATCTGCTTTGCCATCCAATAACCCGGAGCAGATTTTCCGCCGATTAAAATAGTTCTCGGCTGTATCTTCTGCCCTTTCTGAATACGCTTGAGCAAATAAATAGCGTGCATAACATTTAAAAGCTGTCTTTTGTATTCGTGAATGCGCTTTACCTGAACATCGAATATTGAATCCGGGTTTGTTATTTCAACACCTTGGGTGCTCTTTATAACGCTCATCAATTTCTTTTTGTTCTCGGCTTTGGCTTTCACAAAATCCGCCTGGAATGCGGCATCGTTCACATAGTTCTCTATTTTGTTTATATCGCGTAAATCGCCAATCCACGAACCGCCAATCCTTTTGGTAATCACTGCAGACATGGCCGGATTTGCCTTTGCAACCCAGCGACGCGGAGTGACTCCATTTGTTTTGTTGTTAAAGCGCTC
>WQSA01000184.1 GCA_009788135.1 Candidatus Fibrimonadales bacterium | reverse complement strand
AGAGCTTCCTTCTGCTTTTCACTAAAAAGATTTTCCATACTTATTAATATACAAAAATCGTGCCAATTCCAATTGTTTACTTTTGTTTACCTTTTCAGAACGCCGGAATGAGGGCCAAAGCCTCCTTTTTCTTGCTATCGTCTATCTGCCTGTAATACCTTGCTGTTATCCTGGGGTCGCTGTGGTTTGCCAGTTCCTGCGTCACGCTCTCTGGCACTCCCCGATTGATTAGCAGGCTTATGGCCGTGCTTCGGCTGTTGTGGAGCATTACCCTGCCTTTGAGGCCCGCAGCCTCAAGCCACAGGGCAAAAACGCGCCTGGAGTGCTGGTCTGACGGCAGATTGAATATTTTGTCGTTATCCCCCGTTCCCCTTCCCTCTGCCATGCGCCTAAGCCTCAGGTCTTCCACGATGGACAAAGCGGCCTCGGAAAGCGGAATGACTATGAATTTGCCAGTCTTGCCCTGCCTCGCCCTAATCTTGCCGTTCCTGAGCAGAGCAAACGTGTAATTGCGTATCTCACCCATTCGCTGCGCAGTGTAAACTCCCAGCAGAAACAAATCCTTTACGTCCTGATTTATGCACGGAGCGGCAGCCAGCCGCCTCAGCTCGGACTCGTCAAGAGCCTTGACCTCCCCGAACTGCTCGGGCGGCAGCAATTTGCGGGTGTCAACCCTTCCCATGTATCCCCGCTGCTCGGCCCAGTTGCAGAAGGCCCTGAACCTAGAGGCTATGCCCCTTACGTAGTTGGCGTGGTAGCCCTGCTTCTTCATGCAGTCCATCATCCTGATTATGCAAGCGCGGCTTATGTCCTTCGCCCTCATGTCGCCGCAATGCTCCAAAAATTTGCCCGCCGCAAGCCTGGCGTTCTTGGCTCCCGATTCCGTTGCGTAATGCCCCGCCCATTCCGTCAGCATTGCCGATGCCTTGCTCTTTCCCGAAGCCATTCCCCGCCCTTGCTCCTCCAGCTCGTTGCGGTATTCTATGGCTCTTTTGAGCAATGCCAGCTCCTCGGCCTTCGGTGCGGCATTGTCTGCGATTAGCGGTGGGAATCCGAACGATTCGCGCTTGTAATCGTGGTAAACCCATATTACTACGTTGTCTCCCGTGGTCCTGCGGGCGTACAGTCTCATCTTGCGCCTGACGTTGGAGCCTTTGAGCATTTTGCTTATGTCGTCTAGTCTCATTATTTCCGTCCGAAAAAAATGTGAAAAATAATGTGCAAAAAATAGTAAACTATAGGGCTTGTAGGGTGCCTAATGGAGCCTATAAACGCCATTTTTGAAACAAAGCCGCGTTTTTGGGCTTTATTGCGTGTTTTGGTGGGGGTATAAGAGAAGAAATAGCAAGTCTCAATTAGACAGCAAGAACAAAACGGACATCCTAATCGCAACGCCGTTCGTAACCTGGTCCAGAATAACCGAATTCTCGCCATCCGCAATATCGGAATCAAGCTCCACTCCCCTATTTATGGGGCCTGGATGCATAATCAAAACATTGTCTTTTGCCTTTTCCAAAGTCTGGCGCGTTATGCCGTAAAAATTGCGGTATTCCCTAAGGCTTGGCAAAAGGGAATCTTCCATTCTCTCCTGCTGCAAACGAAGCGGCATAACCACATCTGCGCCTTCCACCGCTTTGCGAACATCGCTGAATATCTCAACCGGCAGCATGCTGGTGTAGCGAGGCAAAAGAGTCGGAGGGCCGCAAAACCTCACATTTGCACCCAAAGCGCTTAAACCCCAAGCGTTTGAACGAGCCACCCTGCTGTGCTTAATATCGCCTACTATAGTTACAGTTTTGCCTTTGAGATTTCCAAGATTCTGTTCCATTGTGAAAATGTCCAAAAGAGCTTGCGTTGGATGCTCGTGCGCACCGTCTCCGGCATTTATAATCACCGCATCGGTATGCTCCGCCAGGAATTTTGGAACGCCTGTGCCTTTGTGCCTCACCACTATCACATCTATTTTCATAGCCTCTATGTTTTTGATGGTGTCCAAAAGCGTTTCGCCCTTTTTAACGCTTGAGTTGGAAGTGGTAAAGTTAACAATGTCTGCGGAAAGTCTTTTTTCGGCAAGCTCAAAGCTTATGCGCGTGCGCGTTGAATTTTCAAAGAATAAGTTTACAACCGTTACGCCCCTGAGCGGAGGAAGAGTTTTCACCTTGCGGTCCAGAACCTGCCTGAACTCGGCGGCGTTGTCTAAAATAATGCGAATATCGTTTGCGCTAACTCCTTGTAAACCCAGCAAATGCTTAATTTCCAAAGAGCTCATGCAACCTCCTCTTCTATTTCAACCAGCCAAACCGCAGTCTCTTCATCGTAGGGACTCAAACGAACCCTCACTTCTAGCTTAGACTCAGTTTCTATTGAAATACCCGTGTAATCAGACGCAATTGGCAATTCCCTCCGACCCCTGTCCACAAGTACGCAGAGTTTTACAGCAGCTGGACGTCCAAGGTCTAAAATCGCTCGCAAAGCGGCCAGCACAGAACGCCCCGTATAAAGAACATCGTCTATCAGAACAACCGTTTTACCTTCTACATTAGCGGGCATTTCCGCAATTTTCAGCGGAGGATTGTTTATGCGCTTGCGATAGTGAAAGTCGTCTCGGTAATAGGAATTGTCTATGCTGCCAACAGGAACGGATAAATCATATTTGCTTTTGAGAATTTCCGCTATATTTTGCGCTATAGGTATGCCACGGCTTGCCATGCCCATAAGGATTACGCTGTCCTGATTTTTGGCCCATGCTGCTATTTTTTCCGCCATATCGCCAAAGACGGCTTTCATGCCGCTCTCATCCAGCAACTGACGAATTTTCTTGAAGGAATCTTTCACTCAGGGGTAATATAGTAAAACATAAAATTGCTTTAAATTCATTTCTCTTATTGTCCACCTAACTGTCAGGAATTTCATTTTGCTTTCGCTTCTGAACTCCCAAGGCTTGTCCGGTCTGTATAAAAGCGAATTTGAAATTCGCACGCCCTGTATTTTTTTGTCCCAGCCTATTCTCAATCGCAACGGATGCTCGGCCCTTGCCCATAGGCTATCAGTGAGCTTAACCCCAGCGGCTATGCCCATCTTGTTCTTGTCCAAATCAAATGCTAACCTTGCGCCTTTTCGCTTGCGCTCCAAAAGATAAGCAAAATCCAAGTTGTTTTCCTCATTCTTTATAATCGCCGTTTCCGTTATTCTGAAATTCCATCCCCACAGCCGCACCCCCTGCCAAGTCCTGCTCCTGTTTTTCCTGAAATTGCCTCCTGCGTAAATGCGCTTTTCCCAGAAATTTTTGCTGAATTTCCCGTAAACCCAAGCGGTATCTTCAAGCCACTGGGCCCCCAAATACAAATCGTTTATATTGATTTCAGACAAGACTCCCCTGCTTTTGCTTGTCAAATCTCCCCCCTTGGCATAAAAAATTCCCCGCCTAAAGGCCAAAGTGCCTTTCGCATCATCGTTCTCCTTTACCCTTATTTCAGAGGTAAAACCCCATGCGCTTCCATTTATTTTAGCGGATTTGTTTTGCAAATGCCCATTGGTATCTAAATTTGCCCCGCCGCTTAAACCCGCTTTCCATCTTTTTTTCTGTTTTTTTGCTTTTTCCACCTCAAAAACGCAGTCCGCTTCTTCTGCAAGCTCCTTGCCAACATAAAGCTCTGCCAGGGCGCACCACAGCTCCCGGTCATCGCTTAAGGCATCCAGCTCCCCCATTTGCATATAGTCTATAAGGCCGTCGCTTTGCCACCAGTAGGAAAAGCCATTTATTTGCGCAAAGCACAAATTAGAGAGCAAAAACAAAAAAGGATATATCTTCATATATCCTTAGACGCATTTTAAAAGAAAAATCCGGAAAAAAAATGCATTTTACCGAATTTTTTTTATTTTTTTACATATCCATGCCGCCCATGCCACCCATGCCGCCCATTCCAGGACCTGGCATTGCAGGTTTTTCCTCTTTTTTCTCAACAACAACGCAATCGGTTATGAGAATCATAGAGGCTATGGAAGCTGCTTTCAAGAGCGCTGTTTTGGAAACCTTAGCCGGGTCAATAACGCCAGCCTTGGAAAGGTCTTCGTAAACATCGGTTTTGGCATTGTAGCCAAAATCGGCTTTGCCCTCTTTCACCTTGTTTACCACAACAGAACC
>WQSA01000183.1 GCA_009788135.1 Candidatus Fibrimonadales bacterium | reverse complement strand
AAATAACTACTTGACACCGGAGGAAAAAGATTCTATATTTGTGAGTAACAATTCATCTGTCGCTTAACTTAATCTACATTTTTTCCGGGACAGTTCAATCGTCTGCCAAACAGCTTTTTCATAGGGATTCTGAACCACAGAAGAGACAAAAGCAAATACTTTTTTACAGAAGAAGGCTGGGTCAATTTGCAAACGAAAAAGCTTGCGAGCAACAAAGAATTCAAAGTTTTTGTGGAACTGCCCAAATTCAACAAGAACGCCCACGAATGCAAGACATTCAGAGACAAAATCATCTTCTTGTTCAAAAATCTGCATGCTCTCGAAGAAAGACCTCCTAATTTCAGCGAAAAGATATTTGACCGCATATTTTCGGTCTCGGAAATTTGTAAATTTAACGAGGATGAACTCAAAGCCTACAGGTATAGCATGAGATATGTTGATGAAAGGAAGCTAGCCATTGAATGCGCTGTGGAAGACGCTGTTATTGCCAATACAAAACAAGTTAGAAGGCAAAGCAAACTGGAAGTCGCCAATGCAATGCTTGCAGAAGGTTTTGACCCTGCTGTTACGGCTCGCATAACCAAGCTTCCTTTGAGGCAAATCAATAGATTGCGCTAGAAAACTATTGTTTTTATTAAATCTGACCAAGTATCATCGCCAATTCTAAAGCATTCTATATCTGGCGAAAAAAATCTTTTGACATTATCAAAACGCCTTTCCGATATTATCATTGTCAAGTATATGATTTTAATACTATTATTGACTCTTCTAAGCGACTTTAGCATTCTCTTGAATTTGTTGCCATATTCTTCCAGTTGCGCATTATTTTTGAATGGAGCGTAAGATTTGAACTCCATGCAGCAAACCACATCTTTTGGCTTGTATATAGATGTAAATTCGTAAGGCATAGCACCCTTTTTCAAAATGAGCAAGTCAAATTCATATGAAAACCCTTCTATAAAAGAGTTCGAACGGCTGATATCGTATTTCTTTTTTACGGATTCAATTATGCAATGAGAAAACAAGCAGGAAGTTATGTCACCTAGACATTTGTTCCAAGCTCCATGGGCATCTCGCCCGTTTTTATGCCTATCAATGCAAATATTTTTTAGCCTTTGAAATTCAGCTAGCATTTCCGTTTCATTCATTTTAGACTCCGTTTTACCCCGCTTGTTTTTTTACCCTTATCAAATCTCCACAGGGAAAATGAGATTTAATAAGTTTCGCACCACTATGGTGCAAATTCTCTTTGTTTCAGTTGTCCCGCAAACAACGAACTGAATACAGGTTAGACTTATTGATGCTGACCCTGACCACATCGCCGATGTTGAGGTGCATGCTCCGGCGGTAGGCGTTGCTAGCATCGAGCTCCGTACTGCTCCACCAGTCGCCTTCGTGGCCGACATTGTAAAAGCTGCCTGATGAATAGCCGTAGCCGCCCGGGAGAGCCGAAAAACCATAATCGTTCGTGCCGTTGCCATCCTCGTTCCAGCCGCTTGTCGCCTTAAGCTTGGACCCTGCTGCATAAGCTTCGACCACTGCTTCCATTAAAGTTGTCCACTCCGCATCGGTTGGCAAATGCCATCCCTGCGGGCAAACCCCTCGATGCGGAAGCACAGGCTCCCAGCAATTGGTTCCGCATCTTACCGTTCCGTAACGATTACTGTTGAAACCGTCTTCCTTGGCCAGGTTCATAGCCGTTGACCAATCATACAAACGACCATATTTATCGTTGAGGCACTCGAAAGAGGCTAATATATCGCCATAAATAGGAATGCACTTGCCCACTGTATAGCGGCTGCTTATGTCTCCATCGTAGTTCAAATTTTCCGCCATCCATTCCTGCTCTCCTATCACAACTGTTTTGTATTTCTTGCCATCCCTGCTATCGGTCAGTTCGCCATAGGGTTTCTTTTCTCCATCGGAGCAGTAGTGCGTTTCATCGCTGCCGCAGCCAATTACAACCGCAACGCTGGAAGAGCTTTGCGCCGCAGGCGAGCTTGAGGGAGAAGCTGTGTTGCTAGAACTTCTGCCGCTGGACGAACTTGAGGGCGAGGTTATGCTGCTGACAGGAGCACCGCCAGACGAACTGCTGTCTCCACCGCCACCGCCTACATAATTGTTCCCATCCGGGTCGTAAACATTGTCGCGCTCCAGCGACTGGCAACCAAAAAGAAAAAACAGAGCTAAACCAAATGCTAAAACCATATATGTACTCCTATTCCGGCGGCAAGCAAAACGCCCCCTGCCGCAAATGAAATGTTTCTAGAACTCTTGGCATCGTCAACCGATTTCCAAGCCTTGCCGAAATCCTGCCTGGAAGCAGACACATCCAAATCGCTGTACTTCTTGTGCTCGTCAACCGCCGTACTGTGCTGCATATAGCCGTAAACCAAAAGCCCAGTTCCCACTGCATCAAGAGCAAGAGCAACCCAAAAACTGTTGCTGCCTTTCTTTTCAACATCGCCAACCTGCGGGTCAATTTTTTTAGGCAATTCGGCAGACTTGGAATCAACAGCAAGTTTTTTGTCCGTAGAAGGCTTTGGAATCTTCTTAAACAGGCCAGGGGCCTTTTCCCGCATCGTTTTCAGCAAGCCCATCACATCCCTGCTCTCCGTGACGAAACTGCCCAGAAGATGCCCGCTCATGGACTCGTAAAGCTCAACCGTAAGCGTAAGCATACCGCCAAAGCTGCCTACGAAGCCCTGCGTAATATATTCAGCGCCAATGGCCCTGCCAATCTCAACAGCGCAGCTCTCAGCCAAGCACTGCGCCTCTTCCGATTCAGGGGGCAGAAGCGATATGATGTTGTCTCTGGTAAGAACGGCATAGCTTCCCTGCGGAAGCGTTTCCCTTGCTATGGTGCGAAGCTCATCAGTCAAATGGCGGTACTCTGAAAGCTTCAGATCCATCTCTCCGCTTGGAACTATTTCCAGAACGGCAACCGTGTTGACGGCGTGGACCAAAGCGGCAAGGAACAGGGGTAATTGTATATAGCGCATATGCATGGAAACTAGAAATTATACTGACAGGGAATTATACGTACGGAATTCGGGGCAAAACGGGTATGCAATGTTATCGGTACTCATTTTCACACCAAAATCGCCGTTTTTGGATTGGCACGATTTTTCGCTTATATATATTGCTAATTTAACAAGCGAGGAATGAATGGCTGAGGAAAACGTGCTCATTGCAAATCCCATTTACGACACCGTGTTCAAACATCTGCTCGAGAACGAGCGGGTGGCAAAATTCTTTATATCAACCCTTATAGGAAAAACCGTGCTTTCGATAGCGCTGCGCTCTCCGGAGCACACCTACATAGACCAAAAAGACAAAGAACTCAAGCTTATGCGCATGGACTTCACAGTGGAAGTGGAGGAGAAAAACGGCCAAAAAAGCAAGATAATAATAGAAATGCAGAAAGCAGACAAATACAGCGCAGACATAATGCGCTTCCGCAAATACCTGGGCCATGAATACATGTCCGACAGTTTGCCTATAATTTCCATATATGTTCTGGGCTTCAATCTCCCGGGCATAGAAACAGCCTGCCTTCGCATAGGCCGCAGCTACTATGATTTGATAGAGGAAAAAGAAATGGAAGCCGCAGCCAATTTTGTCGAAAGCCTGACCCACGACAGCTACATAGTCCAGACGCCTCGCATCACTGACCGGCTGAAAACCCCATTGGACAGACTGCTTTCCGTTTTTGAGCAGAAAAACTTCATGGACAAAACGGAGTCCAGCAAGTATTACGATCATCCAATAAGCGATGATGCGGTTAAGGAGATGGTTGACATTCTCCATTATCTGAGCGCAGCACCAGAAGCACGAAAGGAATTGGAGAACGAGCAATATTACCGCGAATATTTGAAAGATACTTTTGGCGGATTGTATGCAAAGATTGACGAGAAGGATCAAAAATTGTTCGCTGCAGAAGCTGAGATTGCAGAATTAAAAAAGGAACTAGCGAAATGCCAAAAATACAGCTAGTAAGCGATTTGCATATAGATTTTTACAACTATGGCGCAGAACCGCTGGAAACACTGGGAGATTATCTGAATCGCGATGCGGATTATCTGGCAATAGCCGGCGATATCAGCAATTCAAAAAAAACTACAATCAATACATTCAATGAATTGTCAAAGATATACAA
>WQSA01000182.1 GCA_009788135.1 Candidatus Fibrimonadales bacterium | reverse complement strand
AAAGCTATAGAAAATGGCGAGGACCCGAATTCTTATGATCTTCGTGCTAAGGTTTATTTCAATAAGAAAGATTATGACAGCGCAATGGCAGATTTTACAAAGGCTATAGAAAATTGTTCTAAAGTCTCGGAATGCAAAGGCTGCATTAAGGCTCGGGAGTTTATTTCTAAAATTTCTGAGTTGAGGGAGTTAAGAAAAAGTTATAGATGAGTTTGCTAACCAGATATTTTAAGATAAAAAATATTCCATATTTACATTTGATAAATCCTTGAGAAAGAAAATTCAAACTCTTTAGGATTTCCAACTTCAAAAATACACAAAGCATCCCCGTAAATTTACAAAATTCCGCCGTTTTTGGCAAAAGCGTGTTGATTTTCGCCGTTCAATCGTATTATAGAATATGCAAACATTAATTTTGGAGAAAAAAATATGGATTTCAGCAATGTTCAATTTTCTAAATTACCTCTATGAGCGCTAACGAAAAATCCTTTGTGCACCTGCAGGTACACTCCGAATACTCTTTTCTGCAAGCACCGGTAAAAATACCAGCATTGCTGAAAAAAACAAAAGAACTGGAACAAACCGCAATTGCACTCACCGACCATAGCTTTATGTTTGGCATTCTTGACTTTTACATGGAAATGGACAAGGATAAAGAATTGAAAAGCGTAAAACGAATTCTTGGAAGCCATATTTATCTTAAAACAGATGGCGCAAAACTCGGAGATAAATCTTCTTACAATCGCTTAACGCTTTTGGCTGAAAATCATGAAGGCTACAAAAATCTCGCTAAAATTACAAGCGAAACTTATACTGCCCCGGAAAAATTTCAGGAAATTCCTGCTATATCTTTAGAATTTTTGTCTGAACATAAAGAAGGTCTAATCGCAATAGCGGGAGATTTGGCAAGCCGCTTTGGACGAGATGTCTGCGGAAATATGGAAAGCAGAGCTAAATTATTTTTAGATGAATTGTGCAAAATTTTTGATAGCGAGCATATTTACTTTTCGCTGCAAAACCATTTTCTTGATGACGAAACTTCCGTAAACGATTTTCTAAGAAATTATGCCAAAGAAAATAACAGGCAGTTGGTTGTAACAAATAATGTGCACTATATATCAAAAAAAGATGCGCAAAGCCATACCGCTCTTTTGTGCATGGAACAAAAACAAATATTGCTTGATTTTAACGATGAATATTTTTCAACGGAAGAATTCTATTTGAAATCCGCAGAGGAAATGTACGATCTGTTCCCAGACGATACGGAAGCTTTGGAAAATACGGTTAAAATTGCGAATCGTTGCAATGTAATAATACAGACGAAAGTCGGTTCTAATTTTTGGCCTCGCTTTAAATGCCCTCCGGAATTTGCAAGCGAAGCTGACTACCTGAAACATCTGNTCAATGAAAAGATTCCTTTGAGATACGCAGATGGATTGAACGATGAAAAAATAATGGAGAGAGTNCAAACAGANCTCAAAACAATAAATGAANTAAACGTTCCNGGATACTTTTTGATAATACAGGATTTTATAAACTGGGCAAAAAAAGAAGGCATTCCAATGGGACCAGGACGTGGTTCGGCAGCGGGCTCCATAGTCGCATATATTNTGGGAATCACGGAAATGGATCCGCTTCCATATAATTTGCTTTTTGAAAGATTTTTGAATCCNGAACGTNTTAGCATGCCTGATGTGGACATAGATGTTTCCGATAAAGACAGAGGCAGACTTATTGAATATGTCACAACAAAATACGGCGAGGAAAATGTAACNCAGCTTATAACATACGGCCGAATGAAAGCGAAAGCCGTGCTATGGGCNGTTGGNCGAGTTTTGGATATATCCAGAACNGATGTTGGAACTTTTGCGGATAAAATTCCTTTTANGCTCCCNGACGGTTCAAGCGTAAACTTGAAAAATGTTAGAGCTCAGGATGAAGAATTAAANTCTTTGATAGAAAGCACGGAATCTTACAGGGAGTTCTGGGATTTGGCAACCAAGCTGGAAGGGTTGATAAGCAACTCGGGTACCCATGCGGCTGCGCTTATTATAGCCCCATGCAAAATGACGGAGCTAGTGCCGATTTACCGCTTGGCGGCAGACGATGTTCCTGCCGTGCAATACGATAAGCATTACGTGGAAGATATCGGGTTGCTCAAAATGGATATTCTGGGTCTTAAAAATTTGTCTCTGATTCAAGAAACCGTGAATGCAATCAAAGAAACNAAAAAGNTTGAATTGGACATGAACAAAATTCCATTCAACGACGAAAAAACCTTTGATGTATTTAANCAGGGAAACACGATTGGCATATTTCAATTTGAATCCCCGGGAATGCGCAAGTATTTGCGAGAATTGAAACCGAGCTGCCTGGAAGATTTAATAGCCATGAATGCTCTTTACCGCCCGGGCCCTATGAGCAATATTCCCAGATTCATAAATTGCAAGCATGGGCTAGAAAAAATAAATTGCTATCACAAAGACCTTGAGCCGGTTTTGGGCAACACTTACGGCGTTATAGTTTACCAAGAACAGGTTATGCACATAGCCAAAGTCTTATCCAATTTTTCTCTGGGCAAAGCGGATAAACTTCGCAGAGCCATGGGAAAAAAAGATGAAAAAGAAATGTCAGAAATGAAGCCTGAATTTTTTAAAAACGGATTGGAAAATGGCTATCCTGAACCTCTTTTGGAAAAAATTTGGGAAGACCTGAAACCCTTCTGCGGATATGCATTCAACAAGAGCCATTCGGCAACATATTCTTATGTAGCTTACCAGACTGCGTATTTGAAGGCAAACTTTCCGCAGGAATACATGGCTGCGGTTATGAGCGGGGTTAAAGATTTGGAAAAAGAATTTCCTATGCTTGTAGATGAATGCAGGAGAATGGAAATTGAAGTTTTGCCCCCCGATGTGAATAAATCAGATTCCGATTTTTCCGTTGAGGGCAAGGCGGTTAGATGGGGGCTTTCGCTGATAAAAGGTTGCGGAACTGTTGTTGCAAAGAATATTGAGCTTGACAGAAAAGCGAACGGCAAATACAAGAATATATTTGACATGGTGAGAAGGCTGCATTTATACGATAAAGTTACCATAAATAAAATTGCGTTGGAAAGCTTGACAAAAGCGGGAGCGTTGGACGGGTTGCCTGGAACTCGCGCTCAGAAATTCGCATCGGTGGAGAAAGCTTTAGCGGATGCGCCGGTATGGAAAACGGAAAAGCAGTCTTCGCAAATGGCNTTGTTCGGTTCGGATTTTGAAAAGGAGCCCGCTTTGGAAGANCTGGAAAACTGGTCTTTATTGGATAGCCTTATGAAGGAGCAGAAGGTTCTCGGCGTGCAGATGAGNGCGCATCCCTTAGACGAATATTATGCGGAAATCAAAGGCTTTGCAGATTTTTCCATTTCCGATAGAAAGGAAATTTANGNGCGATTGGATTCAAATGTNAAGGTGGGCGCNTGNGTTCAGAAAATCAACGAGAGGCAAACAAAAAACGGCGATTTTATGGCGATATTGACATTGCAAGANAAACAGGATAAATTGGATGCTATTTGTTTTCCAAGAACTTGGCAAAATCTAAAAGGGAAACTTCTNGTAGGTTCTCTTGTTTTGGCCTATGGCAAGCTGAAGATTTCCGATTTTAACAATCAGCCGCAATTAGAGCTNAGTTCTACNGATTTTTTGGAAGATAAGATAAAACAGGCAAAAGTATTTCACATTGAAACAAACGCTGAGCAAATTTCGCAGTCTAAGGATTTTTTTGAAGAAAATAAAAAAGAGAAGGGCGCATCTCTGAGCTTTTATGTATCTGACAACGCAGGTTATAAATACAAAATGAATGCTTCTCAGCACAAAATTACCGCTACAAGAGAAAACTTGAAAAAATTAGTTTCAATTTTTGGCAAAAAAAATGTTTGGGTTAGCGTGGAGTAGATCTGATTTTCTTGCACGAGTTTCTTTCCTTGTCCATTCCACGCCACCGCTACTTTCATACTTAATAATCATTTCTTTTCACTCCTCTTCAACGGCTTCACAGTTTTCCTACAACAACTCCTTCAACCTCTCCGCATCTGGTAAAATGTTTTTATACTTAGCAGGAAGCTTCGCTGCAGTTTTATAAGTGGCTACTCCCATCGGTTTTGTAGTATCACGGAACGCATATTCAACAACTCGTTGATTCTG
>WQSA01000181.1 GCA_009788135.1 Candidatus Fibrimonadales bacterium | reverse complement strand
AGCTTTGACGGATTTTTGGAACGAAACGCCATTTCTGCTATTTGCTCCATTTTAATGCCAAGACTGCGAGCATAAGTCTCTATAAACGAACCGCAACCGCTCGAACAAGCCTCGTTCAGAATTATGCCCGTGACTACCCCACCCGCTACCGAAATTGCCTTCATGTCCTGACCGCCTATATCCAAAATAAAGCTCACATCCGGGCATATTTTTTTCGCAGCTCTGGCATGAGCAACGGTTTCCACAGTGTGATAATCCGCTCTGAGCGCACGGTAAAACAAAAGCTCGCCATAGCCCGTTGTTCCAACTCCCAAAATCTCAAGCTTTGAACCAGCCTCTTTGTAACGCTCGTTAAGCTGAATCAATGCGCTCTTCAACACAACAAGAGGATCCCCCTGATTGCCGGAATAAAAGCTGTCTATAACTTCTTCGTTTTCGTTGAGCAATACAAACTTCGTGGTTGTGCTGCCTGCGTCTATGCCCAAATATGCTCTTACTATAGAGTCTCTTTCGGGTTGCGGATAACTGCCGTCAAAAAGAGGATGTCTTCTTATAAACTCGTTCCTCTCCTGCTCAGACTTGAAAAACGGCGGAGTCTCCTCCTCGCCTTTCTTCTCCTTTCCCTCGGAAAAATGCTCAAGAGCATAAAGACTTTTTTCCTTGCTATAACCGCATTTCTTGCCTTTGTACATGGCCCCCGCAGAAAGCGCCGCTCCCCATGCAACCAGAACCTCTGAATGCTTTGGCACCAAAACCTGCGAACTCGAAATTCCCAAACGCTGCTGAAATACGCCTACAAGCGAAGGATTGAATGTCAAAGGACCGCCCTCAAAAAGCACTGGCGGCTTTATCTCCATTCCCTGAGCGAGACCGCCAATCGTTTGCTTTGCAATTGCATGAAAACTCGAAAGCGCAATATCTTCCTTGGCAACGCCTTGATTCAACAAAGGCTGTATATCGGTTTTCGCAAAAACTCCGCACCTGCCGGAAATCTCATATACCTTTTCGCCTCTCGAAGCATAACTCTCAAAATCCTCAGTCTTTATGCGCAAAAGTTCCGCAACCTGGTCTATAAAAGCTCCTGTGCCGCCGGCGCACACGCCGTTCATCCGCATATCGCCAGCTAAAAGCTTGCCTGTAGTCTTGTCTTTTTCAAAAAATATCACCTTCGCATCTTGCCCGCCAAGCTCAATTGCAACACGAGTTTCCGGGTACATCTCGCGCACCGCCAACGCATTCGCAACAACTTCCTGAACAAAAAACGCCCCGGCTTTCTCAGCAAAAGGCTGACCGCCGGAACCGCAAAAAGAAACAGAGAAAGACTTGCCTTCAAACAAACTGTGAGCCTCGCCCAGCAACTCGCTAACCGTTTTTGCCTGCATAGCGTTATGCCTCTGATAGCGGCTATGCAACAACTCCCTGGTCTCTGGATTTACAACGGCGATTTTAACTGTAGTGGAGCCAACATCAACGCCAACCCACAACTCGCTATGAGACATGTTTTCTCCAAACAGATTTCTTCTCTAAGAATATGTCCCAAAAAGTGGCAAATAAAATTGCGCAAAACACTGCAGCCGCAAAGCCTGCCATAACAATCATTTTCTTTTTCGGCTTGGATTTGTCAATAGGCTTCATGGGTTCATCTAAAATATCCAAAACGGGCATATCGCGAGCTTCTTCTATTTTCGCAAGCTCATGCTGCTTTTGCAATTGAATCATAATCTCCTGGTTAGTCAAAACCTCTCTTTGCAGCCTTGAATCTTCCAATTGCTCGGTAGGATCCATGCGAAGCTTGTTTTTCATCCTGTATGAGCGCAAGGCTTCTTCCGATTCCTTAAGGTTTAATTTCACATCTGCAAGCCTTTCCTCAGTAAATTTTCGATTTTCCGAAGCCTTGAAATGCATTTTATTCAGCAAAATATCATTTAACTGCTTAAATATAAAATTGTTTACGTCAAGCGTAACCTGTGGATCTTGGAATTCCGTTGTAAGCGTTATCACTCCATTTCTTTTATCCTGAGAAAAAACTATATAATTGCCTTTTTTAAGAGCTCCCAACATACCGTATTCTAGCCTTATTTGCCAGTCTTCTTTTGTGGTATCAGGTTTTATTTTCCACAGTGTTTGCAAAGAGACTGGAGTTGAAGTATCAGGCAAAGCTTTGGAAACCTTCCATTCTTCTGCCAAAATCAATTTTAGCATATAGTTTGACAGGATGATATCGCTCAAATAAGTGGAAGGATCATCGCTTTTTGCAGTCGAAACCCCAGCAAGAAGAGCAAGAGCACTTAAATCTCCTTGCTTGCCAGATGTCTGATAAATGATTTTCGACTCTGTCTTATAAAAAGGAATAGCCGTAAGCGCAATGCCAAAAGCAGCGCCTATGACCAACAGAAAAATAAAAATAGCCAAAACCTTGTGATTCAAGGTGCGCCTCACTATAGAAAGCACCAATTCAAACAGGTCAATCTCTTCTTCGTTTTCGATTTCTTTTTGCATAGCATAGAAATTAGAAAATTTTGTATATTACTATTTGCCGTGAAAACTAAAATACTTACAGTACTGCTGTCTTGCGCTCTGTGTCAAGCAGCACTGCAATTGCCTATTGCTGACTCGTTAATCTTGCTCTACAAGCTCGGAGTGTCAAGCGCAGTTGCCGGCAATGCGAATGAAGCTATCAAAACGCTTAAGGCAGTTAGCAACGCAAGCCAGGCTCTTGCACCGCTTGCCATGGAACAGATAGGCGACATCGCCGCTAAGGATGGAGATTCTTCCAGGGCAATAACATCTTACAACCAAGCTCTTGAAGCAACAGGATTGCCTCCGCTATACAGGCAGCACCTCTTAGACAAGATCAAGGTCATCAAAGGCGATACGCTGCCAATCGAGCAACCTCCAAAACCCGAAAGACCCAAAGCTACAGAGCAAGACAGACTATGGCAACGCGCTTGGAACCAAGAAATGGCAAATAATTTCAAACAGGCAATAGCGGACTACAAACTTACCTTCAACCTGCAGGGAAAACGTACCGAGGAAGCTCACTTTAGACATGCGCTCTGCTACTACAAGATGAAAAAGTACGACAGCACGATAGTCTATCTGTCAGAATTTCGCAATGCCTTTCCAGGCTCAAGCTATTTCTGGGCAGGGCTGTTCTGGCAGGGCAAGGCTCACATTGCGGCAGGCAGAACCGAAGAAGCGCATAAGATATGGAACGAGATAATACAGCTTGACCCTTTCGACTACCACGCACACCGCGCGATGCAACTGATGGGCACAGCCGCCCATAACATACCGCTAATACCGGAAAACATGGCACGTGCCTGGCTAGACTCAATACCGCCGCCCTCGCCGCGAAAAAACTTATCAAAAGATGATAGCACCGCCTTGCTGCGAGGAGCAGCATTGCTATCCGTGGAGCAACCGGACGTTGCGGCATTCTTCCTTGACGAATACGAGCTAAACTACCCGGGCAACCTGTTATTGCAATATGACCTAGCCAAAGCCTACGAAACTGCGGGCAGCAAAGCTAAGGCATTCAAAGCGGCACGGCGACTGGCATGGCGCATTCCCACTAAATACCGCAGCCATATACCCATGCAAATACAATCCATAATATACCCATCGTACTACTCATCAATTATCAGCAAATACGCAGAGCAGTTCAAAGTTGATCCTTTGTTCGCAAGAGCTGTTATGCGGCAAGAGAGCATTTTTGATGCAAACATCGTCTCTGCCGCCGGGGCCATAGGGCTTATGCAGGTAATGCCGGCCACGGGCAAAAATATCGCCGCAGAGCTTAAAGAGAAAAACTTCGCAGCCGATTCTCTATATAATCCGGAAGTCGCCATCCGCTATGGCACATATTATTTGCAAAAGCGTTTGAAGCAATTCAACAACGATTTTGTACTGACTCTAAGCGCCTACAACGCCGGTGCGCACAATGCAACCAAATGGAATAACCAAAGAAAGGGCGCAGAATACGATATTTTTGTTGAGAACATAGGATTTTTAGAAACACGCTTGTATGTAAAAAAAGTTCTAGGAAATTACTGGACATATCAGCGACTTACGGCTATGCCAGGGTATAAGTAATTTTCTACCTTACACTCCATGCAATTTCGCGAATTAAGCAAAGGTGAAAGTTTCGCCCAAATAGAAGAAAAAATCCTCAAGCTTTGGAGCAAAGACTCCAG
>WQSA01000180.1 GCA_009788135.1 Candidatus Fibrimonadales bacterium | reverse complement strand
CCAGCCGTTAAGCCTGAGACCGGGAAAAAAGTCGCAGTTATAGGCTCAGGGCCCGCAGGTTTGGTTGTTGCCGCCGATGTTCGCAGAGAAGGACACAGCGTGACCATTTTTGAGGCATTCCATAAGCTGGGCGGGGTTATGCGCTACGGCATTCCGGAATTTCGCTTGCCCAATTCCATTGTTGACAAAGAAATTGAAACCCTCAAAAAGATGGGAGTTGAGTTTAGAACGAATTTCGTAGTGGGAAAAACCAGAAAACTCGCAGATTTGCTCAAAAAAGATGGTTTTGAGGCGGTTTTTGTGGGAGTTGGCGCCGGTCTTCCGCTCTTTATGGGCATACCAGGCGAAGACTTGAACGGGGTATTTTCTGCAAACGAGTTTTTGACAAGGGCAAATTTGATGCGAGCATACGAGAGCGATGCAGACACGCCAATCTGGGACGGAAAGCAGGTAGCAGTTTTGGGCGGCGGCAACGTTGCAATGGATGCGGCAAGAATGGCTCTGCGCCTTGGCGCAGACAAAGTTCGCATAATTTACCGCAGAACGCTCGCAGAAATGCCGGCAAGAGCGGAAGAGATTCACCACGCTCAAGAAGAAGGCGTTGAGTTTTGCTATCTGCAAAACCCCAGCGAGATTCTGGGAGACGAAAAGGGTTTTGTGCGAGCTTTGAAGGTTGACAGGTATAAGCTAGGCGAGCCCGATGAGAAAGGCAGGGCCCGCCCCGTGAAGATTGAAGGCGATTTCTTTGAGATGCCAGTGGATACAGTTCTGGTAGCCATAGGCAATGGCTCCAATCCGCTGATTAGCCAGAGCGCTCCGGAATTGAAAGTGAACAAATGGGGCAATATCGAGCTTTTAAATGCCGATATAAATTCAACGTATATGGAACGGGTATTTGCCGGCGGCGACATTGTGCTTGGCGCGGCAACCGTGATTCTAGCTATGGGCGAGGGCCGCAGAGCAGCTAAGGGGATTAACGAGTTGCTGGGAAAATGAGGCTCTATTTTCCAGCGCTTGACTCTCTGAGGTTTTTTGCCTCGTTAAACATTGTTCTGATGCATTTCGCATCGTCATATTTGATTTCTTACGCAAAGATAGAGACTTCATTTTTTACGGCAGATGTATTTTTTCTGCTGAGCGGTTTTATATATGCTATGATGTTCAGCTATAAAGATGCGCCAAAGCTGGGCCCATTTATCAAAGAGCGATTTAAGCGGCTTTACCCTCTGCACATAGCTTGCACTTTGATAATCTTTGCAATAATAGTTTACAGAACAAACCATTTAGACAACATTGTTTATGCGCTCAAAACTCTCGCTTTGCATATTTCGCTGCTATGGGCTTTTGTTCCTGAGCAGGGGCACCATCTGAACCAGCCCTCATGGACTTTATCCGTATTCTTTCTGTGCTATGCCTTGACTCCAGCCTTTTTTAATTTTTTGAGCAAGCAGCGAAAAACAATTCTCTGGGTTCTGCTCGCAATTTCAATTCTGTCTCTTATATGTTTCAAGGGAGTGCCAAACGTTTTTAGGGGCGTATATTTCTTTTCTGGAATGTTGCTCGGAAGGCTGCATTTTATGAGCGCAATTCCTTTGCCAAGAAAAGCGTGGCTAAACGATTTGCTAGCATTGATAACGATAGTTTTGATATGCATGAATAAATTTTACCAGCCTGTTTTATATTCAGCGCTTTTGATTCTTTTGGCGAACAATAAAGGGCTTATTGTTAAGATTCTTTCTATGCCTTGGCTTAGGGCTGTTGGCAAAGCGAGCTTTTACACCTATCTTTTGCACGGAGTTGCGATAGAGCTTTTGCACCTGTATTTAGATAAGGTTGCTATGTGGAAGTACAATCCTTTTAACAATTTGCCAGCAACTGTAATAATTATGGTTGTGCTTTACGGTTCTTGTACAATGTATGGAGTAATTGCGCGGCGTTCCTTGAAGCGCGGTTCAAAAACGCATTGAAATCATTCTCGTTGCCTTCTCCTTTTGCCGGAACATCCGAAAGGCTTCTTATCACAGCGAATGGAATCTTGAATTTGTCGCAGACAACGGCAATGGAAAAGGCTTCCATTTCAACGCACACTACTTTATTATCAAATCGTCGCTGAATTTCGCGCACTTGTTCTTCGCGGCAAATAAACGCTTCTGTAGAGCCTATGGTGCCGGTATGCGAATCTACCAAGCCTTTTGAAGCTTCTATCAGTTCCTTGCGAATTTTCGCATCTGTGAAATAAGACTTTGGGCATCCTAAAACTTGTCCGTATTCGTAGCCCAGCGCTGTTAAGTCCACATCTACGGCCACAACTTCTTCGGGTATAACTATATCCAGAATTCTTTGCTCTGCATGCAAGCCTCCGGCAGAGCCTACATTTATTATTTCATCCGGGTTGTGTTCTTTTATGATTAATGTTGCGTTCATGGCGGTGTTCGCTCTGCCTACGCCGGAAAGCGCAAGAACGAATTTTATTCCATAGCGCTCAAAGATGAGCGTTTGCGTTTGAAATTCATTTAATACGGCATCCAATTCCTGTTGCATTGGCGCTAAAATGGCTACTGTTTTCATATATGAGAATATACTTTTTTTGCGGTAACTTGATAAAATTTATTTTCTTCTGGGCAATAGCCTGTCAAAACTTTTCCGTAAACGCAGCCAGTATCAAGCCCTTTTACGTGGGGAAAATCAATCAAGCCGTTCACAGCCCAATGCCCAAAGATTATCAGCCGCCCGTTATAAGAAGTCTGTTCATACCAAGGAGTTCCGTTCCAGAGCCTGAGGGTCAGGATGCTTTTTGAGTCCATTTCTTCCAAAAGATTTTTCCCAGGTTCAAGCCCTGCGTGCAATAAAAGCTCTTTGCCTGTATCCAGCCATATAGGGAATTTGGCAACTATTTCTGCTATCCATTCCGGTTTTTGAATGCTGTTCAAAAGCTTTAGTTCTTTTGGAGTGCATTCTCCTTGAGGCTTTTTAAGGATATTCAGGAGCTTTGCCTCGTGGTTTCCCATTACGCACTGTATATTGTGCTTAAGAATAAATTCCAAAACGGCGGGGCTGTTTGGCCCTTTGTTTATCAAGTCGCCTGTCTGGTATATTTTATCGCTGTTGTTTGGAGAAAACTTTTCCACCAATTCAGCGAGTTCTTCTATGCAACCATGAACATCGCCTATAAAAAAGGTTCTTTGCATAGGCGGCTGCTATGCAATTTCCAGAATCAGGTCGCCTCGCATCACAGTTTGGCCTTGTTCGGCTTTTACTGTTTTTACCGTGCCGTCGCAGGGAGCCAGGATTTCGTTTTCCATTTTCATGGCTTCCAGAATTCCGAGCAACTGCCCTTTTTTCACAGCTTGGCCGGGCTTCACCTTCAAGCTTGAGATTTGCCCGGGCAGCACTGCGTTTATATTGCCGCTGGCCTGTTTTGCAGGTTTTTCCGCTCCGCCATAGTGAGAGCTGTCTATTTTGCTAACATCAACGCCGTAGCGAGTGCCGTTAATTTCAACAGAGTCCGGAAAACCGTTGTTTTTTTTGCGAACAACTATGGACAAAACTTTTCCGTTCACCATCACAAGCCTGAGCGAGCCGTCTGGCCATGTTTCCAAAATGCGGACTTTGGCCTTGTCTTTTTCTCTTTGAACATCGAAATCCGAGCGCAAGCTTGCGATAGGCGGAATATCGAAAATATTCTTCTTATTGCGGGTTCTGACTGTGCATTTCATGGGGGTAATATAGAAATTACGGCAACGCCTATATGAACTTTTTGTTCTGTGCTTAAAGGGCTTTTCCTGTCGATTTGCTCGCCGTCTATCAGAGTGCCGTTTGTGCTGCCCAAATCTTCTACAAAAAAGCCCCCATTTTCAACGGAAATTCTGCAATGTTCTGCGGAGACGAATTCGTCTTTCAAGCGTAAACCGCAAGAAGAGCTGCGGCCTATCAGCAAGCCCGTTTTGGGGATTTGCACGATTTGCCTGTCTTCTTCGGGATATAGAACTGCGATGTGCGGCATCTGGAAAAGAATTTAGAAATTTTTAATTTACCAGCATGATTATCCATCTGGATGAGTGCGAGAGCACGCATAAGTTTATGCGGGAAAACATTGCGAATTTCTCGGATTGGACTGCAGTGGTTGCGGAGTTTCAGTCTGGGGGGCATGGGCGGCATGGGCGTGCTTGGGTTGCGCCTAAGGGGAAGAATCTTTGCTTTAACGTGCTTTTGCCAACGGAAGGTTTAAAGCCTGAATT
>WQSA01000179.1 GCA_009788135.1 Candidatus Fibrimonadales bacterium | reverse complement strand
CTGTTCTTTGCCCATACCGCCATATTCGCAAAAATCGCATCGCTCTTAAAAACGCTTCTGCTGAAATTCACCATTCCGAAAATAGAATTGTTATGAAACTCCACTTTTTCTTGAAACTCGCTCTCCAAAAAAATCACATTGCCGTTAAAACGGACATCCTCCGCTTTAATGCTCCCTTTGAAAATGCATTTTTCAAAATAGACATTGGCGTTGACGGTACTCGCTTTGTCAAAAATCAAGCTGCCTTCTATAACGGCATTTTTTATCTGCACGGATTTGCCGTCTGCAAGATTTTTTGTTATTTCTTCTGACTTAACAACAGTTGCCTGCTTCTCTTTGCTCTGCGCATTGCAAGCGACAACTATTGCCAAAATTATTATCGTTAAATTTATTTTCATTTGTTCCTGTGGCGTTTTGTTGTTGCCTGATTGTTATTCTCTCTGTGATTCGCAATTTTCTTGGACAAAATGCCATTCTCTTTGCTTTTCAAAACCAGTTTTCTGATTTCCGCTGGAGTATATGCGTTTGGACTGCCGCCAATTTCCTGAACTGATGTTGCCGGCGCTCTTGGGACTTTGCTGCCGCCAAATTCTTTTGCTGCAGACATTTTAACAAGGGCTTTGCCGGGTTCGCTTTGCAAAACGCCGTCTTTAATATCCAAAGGCTTGCCGCCTGCTGCGCCTATAAAGTAGAAATTGTTGTCTTCGTTGCCCTCTTTGATGTGGTCATAAGCATCTGCAAAAACAACCAAATAATATTTTCCGGTGATCTTTGGCATTTCATAAGCTAACTCAAAACCATTCGGGAATTCATCTTCTCCTGCTCTTTTGCCAGACAATACATTCATATGGTTCCATGTGCCGCCTTCCAGAGCTTTGCTATAGCTGTATTTCCCGTGTTGGCCAAGACTTCCGAATTCGTCAGTGTAGTAATCTTCATAGATAATTTCAAAATCGTTTGCATCAGTTGCATTGTAATACATGTAAAGTACGCTCCAATTTTGGCTTGCCAGAATTGTATTCTTGCCGGAATTGTAAATTTCATAGGAAAATGCCCTTGCCCTTGGAGAATTCTTTTTTTCGATATCTGGATAATCTTCCCCCATCGCAGCGAGCAAATCATAGCCTTCCAATATATTCTCAATTCCGTTTGAAACAGGAACGGACTCATTTTGCACAACATAAGCGACTTTGGCCCAATTTGTCAAAAAGTAATCGTAGTCCACCCAAATGCTGCCGTTATCGCCCCAGTTTGTGCCCCATGAATTGCGGACTCTAAAAGCTTTTTTATTGTCATCGTAGCCAACGAGAACCATAGCGTGGCCGCCTGGATCGTTGTATGTGTCTGAGCTTATAACCGAGGCATCTTTCCATTTAGTGAATCTATCGCCAATTCTTGCGCTAAACAGAATCGGCCTGCCTTGCGCCAGATAGCCTTTGAAATTATCTTTGGTCATTCCTTCTTGCTCGGTGCGGTTTGTGCTCTCAAATAGTTTGTAATTGTAGGCTATTCTGCGGTAATTGGCTATTTTATTGTTTGAATTGACTTCGGCGGAACCAGAGCAGTTGCCCATATTATTATAAGGAACCGAGCTCATGGTAGCGGCTCCCTTTGTGATTAGAACATTCAAAGCAGCCTCAAAGCTTGTCCCATCGCATCTTGCTCCTTTATCCGATGAGTTTATGTTAAAAAACAGGGATTTTGGGCTTGTCTGATTTTCCGGTCTCGCCAATTCTGCGCTTCCCCAGCCTTTCTCTATGCCGTTCAAAGCGGTTTTTATGTTATATCCTGTAGCCCAGGCTACGCAAGTTCCATAATTCCCCTGGCTCTGCACGGGCGGAAACTTGCTTTCCAAAGATATGGAACTCGGTATAGTGGTTGCATCGTACTCTGTAAAATTGGAAAGCGCTATGTCTTGCGGAACTTCGCTTACGTCTTCCAATTTTGAAATATATCCTGTTATAGCGAGAACATTGGGGCCTTCTAGCATGTCTTCAAAGTAATGATTTCCGCAAGAAGCCAGAAACGATGAGGTTAAAATGCCGGCGAGTATAATTTTACGATTTAGCATAAAAGTAAAGTAGAATTAATTTTTCCTAGTTTTCTGGGCGGCAATGCTGGAGCTGGATGGAGCGGCGCTATTGGAGCTGGAGAAAGTTTTGCTGCTGGAGCTTCGGTTCGCTTCTGGGTTTTCTTCCTGTCCCAATCCTCCGGCAGTTTTCACTATATCTGCCCAAGCTTGCATGACTGAGGCGCAAGAGGTTATGGCAAGGGCTGTAGCGATCATTAAAGCGATAAGCGTTTTATTCATTTGCTTGGAATATAGAAAACGCAGATTTAACCGCTTAGTTGAGAATTGAGAATTGAGAATTGAGAGTTGAGAGTGATTTTAACACATCTTTAACTCTCCACTCTCCACTTTCAACTCTCCACTAAGTCATGAAGTCAGAGTTAATCAATGTTTTCTAAATTTAAGCTTTTATGGGTAAAGAAAGAGCGATTTTGGTTGGGGTATCAACTTTGAAGGTTTCGCCAGCGCAGGCTCAGGAGCATTTGCTTGAATTGCAGCGCTTGGCGGAAACTGCAGGCGCAGACGTTGCGGAAACATTTTTGCAGCGCGTTCATGCGTTTAACCCGGCTACTCTTATCGGCGGCGGCAAAGTGGAAGAAGTGCGGCTTTCCACGGAGCGGCACGAAGCGGACATGGTGATTTTCGATGAAGATTTGACAGGTTCCCAAGTGAGGAATTTGGAGAAGCTTTTGCCAGGAATCAAGGTTTTGGACAGAACTGGACTTATTTTGGATATATTTGCAAAGCACGCTCGCACGGCTGAGAGCCGTCTTATGGTGGAAACCGCTCAGATGCAGTATTTGATGCCTCGCTTAACCAGAGCCTGGGCGCATCTTTCCAGGCAAGTTGGCACGGGCGGCGGCACTCCGGGCATAGGAATGCGCGGTCCGGGCGAGGCGCAGCTTGAGGTGGATCGCCGTTTGGTGCGCAAGCGCATTCAGGAGCTTAAAGCGAAGCTGAAAAAGATAGAGCGGGACAGGACATTGCTTGCAAAGCATCGCGAGAATATTTTCCATGTTGGAATTGTAGGCTATACCAATGCTGGCAAAAGTTCTTTGACCAATAGCTTGACCGGCGCAGGGGTTTATGTTGAGAACAAATTGTTTGCAACTTTGGACAGCACTACTCGCAAAATGCATTTGGCAGAGGGCCAGAACATAATATTAAGCGACACAGTTGGTTTTATTCGCAAATTGCCTCATCATTTGATTGAGACTTTCAAGAGCACGCTTGGCGTTGCCGCTCATGCGGATTGCATTTTGGAGGTTATAGACTCCACCGCCTCCGATTATGCAGAGCATATTGAGGTTGCCAACAAGGTTTTGGATGAATTGCTGTCCACGGCAGTTCTGCGTTTGCGGGTTTTCAACAAGATAGATGCGGCCTCAGCCGAGCGCAAGGAGGAGCTTGCGTCAGCTTATCCGGAAGCTATTCAGGCTAGCGCTTTGACCCGCGCTGGCATAGAAGAGATCAAGTCCAGGCTTTTGAGCGAGCTTGCGCTGTGGAAATCTCATCGCGAGCAGAAGATTATAGAGGAGCAAGAGGCAGCGGTAAGCTGGGAGGAGTGATTTATTAAATATCCCAAATAGAAAGAGCATTTGCGTTTTCTGTTAGCGGACGTGGTGAATCCGTTAAGCATATCAAAGAGCCATAACCAAGTTTTTCTGCTTCGGAAAATGATTTGAACGCCTTTATATCGTCTTTTGAAGGATTTGCCGTTTTTTTGATTTCTATAGGAAAAAGCATGCCGTCTTGCGCAATCAGCAAGTCTATTTCCACTCCGTTGCTGTCTCTGTAATAATAAAGAGATGGCGATTTTCCATTATGGCCATACGATTTTATAATTTCCGAAACAACAAAACTCTCAAAAATCGGGCCGCTCATAGCTCCCTTTTCCAAAGTTTCCGGACTAGTCCAATCGCAAAGATAAGAGCAAAGCCCTGTATCCATCCAGTGAATTTTCGGGCGTTTCACAAGCCGCTTTGAAATATTTTTGAACCAGGGCTTTAACAAAATTATAATCCCAGAGCTTTCAAGAATGGAAATCCAAGCCTGCGCAGTGCTGCGAGAAATATCCGCATCGCGTGCTATATCCAAAATGTTCAACTCCTGCCCAGTCCGTGCAGCGACTATTCCCAAAAACCTTGTAAAAGCCGTTATGCTTCCAACATTTATCAACTGCCTAACATCACGCTCCAAATAAGTCTTTATAAACGA
>WQSA01000178.1 GCA_009788135.1 Candidatus Fibrimonadales bacterium | reverse complement strand
ATGGAAAATTGCCGCAAAGAGGCTTGCGATGCAGCCTCTTTGGCAGATGACAAACTTCTCTCAAAACTCCTAGCCAACGAAAAAATTGAAAATGCAGACTTGCTTGCCGGGTTGCAAAAATTGTTTTACAGGGGCTCGCACATCTTATGCTACGCAGGTTCCGCAAAACAAAATATCGGCGTTAGGTCGCTGTTGAATGGCCTATCCTTTTTCCTTAAACCAGAACCTATAAAAAACAAAGAAGCTGGGCAAATAATACGCTATCGTTCGTTTGCCGGTGTTGGCGAAGTTGCGATTTTTAAGAGCTATAAAAATGTAAAAAATCCAAAGGATTTCAAATTTTACCGCATACACGCTCAGCGTTTGAGCGAAGTCTCTGAAATTTTTTGCGGAGATATTTACGCTGTGCAGGGTATGCCGTATAAGAAAATCGCTGAGTATTCGCCGCTTTTGCAAATGAGAATTGAATGCCTGAAAAGCGAGGATTGGGAGGCTACGAATGAGGCTCTGAAAAGCATCGCTCGCATGGACCATTCTGTGAAAATAACGGAGAATCAAAGCGATGGTTCATGGACTTTGCATGCGATGGGAGCGGTGCAGTTTGATTTTATTTTGTCCAGACTCAAAAGAGAATTTCGTTGCGAGGTCAAGGCTGGGGAGCCTACCGTGGAGATTAGGGAAGTGCTTGCAAAAGATTTGGAGCCTGTTGAGAATTTTTGCCAAATAGGAGAGACTAGCGTTAGGGTTTCGCTTTCTGCGCAGAAGTGTGAGCATTACGAATTGGAAGGTGAATTTACGCCTGAGATGCAGGAGGCTTTGGCCGAGTTTTGCGAGGCTGGGGTTTTGGGCAAAGGCGCTCTGCATGGGGTTAAGTTTGTTTTGCATAAGCTGGAAATTTCGGGGGAGGCTAATCCTTCGGTTGTAAAGAAGGCTTGCTTTGACGCTGCTAAAATGCTGGTGGAGCCAAGCGCTGTGGATATCTGCGAGCCTTGGGTTGATTTGACCGTTCAATGCCCGGTTGAATTTGCCGGCACGGTTGCTAACGATTTGCTTTCCAGAGGCGCAAAGATTATAAACAGCGATGGAGATGGCAAAAAGCACCGCTTTTACGCAAACGCGCCGCTCAGCAAACTGACCCGCTATACAACGGAGCTTCTTTCCATAACTCGTGGCGGCGGGAATTTCTATATTATCCCTCATGAAAAAAATATTAACTCTCGCCCTTCTCCTGAGCGCATCGTTTGCTTTTGCTCAACAAGACCCCGTAACCTTGCTGAAACAAAATGATGCGGAGTTGCAGAAGGAACTCAAAAAGAAGACTCACACTCCCAAAGATATTGAGAGAATCAAATTCTTGAGCAGCGGTCTTTTTGACTTTGCAAAAATGGCTGAACGCAGCTTGCCCAAAAAAACTTGGGATACTGCCTCTGCTGCAGCTAAAGCGGAGTTTATCAAGGAATTTCAGCGGATGATTGAAAATTCCAGCACGCATAAATTCAAAACCACAAAATTTACCCCGCCGGATTCCACAATTTACGAAGAGCCCAAGTACAGAAAGAATAATGAAGAAGTTTGGGTTTCCATACATTCCTGGGACAAAGGCAAAGATATGCTGATGGTTTATAAAATGGACAAAACCGGCAATTCATGGCGTGTTTGGGATTTGGTAATAGATGACCTATCCACCACCCGCAACTACCAGGACCAATTCAAAAGCATTCTGGAAACTAAGTCTTTCAAAGAGTTAATTCAAACGATAAAGGATAAAGCGGACGAATACGCGAAATGAAGCTTAGATTTGCCTTTGCNATTTCCAAAACAGAGCGTAAATTGAGATTGCGTTTTTGGAAGTGGGAAATATGGCGTTTTGATGAAGCTGCCGCTGAAGAAATAAAAAAAGATCCGAGCAAAGCCGGGGCCGTGTCTTTTGAGGAAACCGATAATCAACCGGATTTTGAAAAATTATTGTTTCAAACGCTTTTTTACCCCAATGTTGAACAGCGAATTTGGCGAGTGTGCAAAAAATTGTTTAACAAAACAAGAAAGCTTTTCAAAATAAGCATTGAAAAACTTGAAATTAAAGGCACATTATACGACCCGTTTTGCGATGCGGTGGCTATGGGAATGTCTGGCGGTTGCTACTTTCCCAACTGGGAAGATGAAAACGGAGACTGGAGCGCAAAAGGCGAAGTCATTTTTAAAACCGGAATTTTTCATTTTATCTTTTTTGTGCTTAGCCTTATCTATGAAGCTGCAATTCTGGCCTTTATTTTGTGGCGTGGAGTGCGGCTTGCAAAAAAATACCCGAATGGCGAAAATATGGATGACATTAGAAAATGGATATTCTTAAAATGCCGCTCATAAACGCACATTGCCATTTAGAATTGACAAACCTCGCAGGCAAACTTCCGCGCAATAAACCATTTTTTGAGTGGCTAACCGAGCTTCGCAAACAAGTTGCAACCTGGACAAAAGAAGACTATCAAGCGAGTTACAGAAAAGGCTTAGAACTCTCAACCGCTTTCGTTTACGACGTCGGAAATCAAATATCAGAACCAACTCTCCACTCTCCACTCTCCACTCTCCACTTCATCGCTATGCACGAAGTAATCAAGCAACCAATGCCTGAGCCTTGTACTCCTCATTCTCTTTATGCGACTCCTCCAGAACTTATTAAGCAATCTGTAAAGTCTTGCGTTAAAGCGGGCATTCCCTGGAGCATTCACTTGGCGGAGTTTGATGAGAGCGACAGGTTTAGCGATTTTTTGGATATATTTAAGGATGAGCCGGAGCTTGTTAAGAACGGGTTTATTATTCACGGTAATTTTTTGACCGAAAGCGATTTGCATTTTATGGCTAATAATGATATTGCGCTTGTGCATTGCCCGCAGAGCCACGAGTGGTTTGGGCATAAAGATCCGGATTTTGAGATGTGGAAAAAAAGCGGAGTTGATATTTGCATTGCCACGGATAGCTTGGCTTCTGCGGAATCTTTGGATTTGATGGAGCAAGTAAAAACTCTGTTCAGGCGATATCCAAATGCTTTCACTCAAGAAGAAGCTATGGCTGCAATCACTTCTGTGCCTGGAAAATATTTGGAGAAAACCATGCGCTCTGTTGCAGCGCGGTCCATGTGCCCTTGATTTTATCGTTGCTGCCTGCCATTTCCAAAAGAGAATATAGCGTTATTGCCGGTTTTCCTGAAAGTGTTATTGGAGAGCCGTCTATATTTATATTGGAGTTTGTTTCCCTGAAAAAGATTATCTTTTCCGGGTTTATAAATTCTATTTCCTTATAAAGCATATCTTTTAGAACAGGTTTTTCTCTGGGCATTGCAGCTTCATTGCATTTAAAAAAGAAAGAAATTGCGCAAGCGTTCAAATCTATATTTAATTTATTGAACAATCTGTCTAAAACATTTTTGGCCGCCGCAGTTATTTCTTGCGGAGAATGGAAAATCAAAAAAAACTGCGCATTGGCGTTGATTTCTTTAGGAACATAAAAACTCAAAGGTCGCATGGATTTTGTGTAAATTGAATGTTGTTGCAACGCGCTGTAAAAATCTTTTATATCGGTTGCATTTTGCCATAGAGAATCGTTGTTTTGATTTTGCGGTTTGGTTACAACGGGCTTGGCTATAACAGGCTTGGTTATGATGGGTTCAATTGGCTTGGGCGAGTCCGTACGGCGAATCGGTTCGTTCAACACGATTTCAAAACCGCCCAATTCGCCTTGGGCTCTTAAATATTTGTCAAATTCCAAAATTGCCCTCCACGCCGAATTGCAAATAAAATCCCATTCCCTTTGCCATAAACGGCATCATATCAAATGTCTCTAAATTGTTGTTCCAGTTATGCACTGCAACGGAGCGTTCTCTTCCGTTATCACTTCCCAAAAAACGAAGAGCTTTTACATCCAGCGTAGAGAATATATTATCCGCTTCAACAAAAAAACGAACATTTTCAAGGAAAAAGAATTTTGTTTTTGATTTTAAGTCTAAATTCAAGCGAATATCAGTGCGGAAAAGAGAAGTTGTTTCGCCCGTATGCTTAATTTGTCTTTCTTCATTTTTTTGGTCTATGAACCATTCGTAAAGAGGTCTGTTCAATGCTGCACGGTGACTTACTATAAATGAAATAAGGGAATCGCTTCCGGGATAAATTCTCAAATGAGAAACCATGTCTAAATGCGAGTTAGCCTGCCAGGGCAGGGAATGGCCGTTTGGAAGTTCATATTCTCCGTAAACTCTTGAAATGTTGCTTTGAAATGCAATTCTGTGCAAAGTGCGATATTCAAAGGTAATTTGTGC
>WQSA01000177.1 GCA_009788135.1 Candidatus Fibrimonadales bacterium | reverse complement strand
TTTGAACGGCTTTTGCACAGCGCAATAAAGCCGGAACAGGAACGAGACTGGTTCAGACCAAAAAACATCTCCAGCGTGATCTTTGCCTTTGGCACAGGTCTCGGTTATCATTTGGAATTCCTGAACAACTTGCCGCCAGGCAAAATCAAGCTTGTCATTCTATGCGACGCCTTCCCAGAAAACTTGAAAATCGCAAAAGAAAAATTGACCGGGCTGCCAATCTGGGACGGGCAAACCTCGCCGCAAATCTCAGATCGCATAACAATAATCCGCCACCCCGCCTCCGCAAGGTACTGCGAGCAAGAAGCCGAAAATATTTTGAAAAAGTTGTTAAGTTATTCTCAATTCTCAATTCTCAATTCTCAATTCTCAGTCGCAATCCCCTTTGGCACACACTTCCTCCAGCAAGAAATCTTAAATGCGCTGAAAGACCTGAACGTTCCGTGCACAACGCTTCCACAGGAAAGCGAAAATCCTGCTGCGCTGGAATCGCTTCTTATGGAGCAGTTTCAGAAAAGCACGCCAAGCCTTGTTCTTTGCGTAAATGCAAAAGGCATAGATTCCGAGGGAATTCTTTTGAATGTTTGCCGAAGATTCTCTGTGCCCGTGCACATTTGGTTTGTTGACGACCCACGACCAATAGCTTGCTTGCTGAGCAAAGCGCAGTGCGAAAACATATTGGCGTGGACTTGGGAAAGAGCTTATATTCCATGGCTCAAAGAAAAAGGCTTTGCTGGCGCAGAGTGGCTGCCGCTTGCAGGCGATTCGCATTTATTTTATCCGCAGAACAAAAAGCCTGTTTACAATTTGATGTTCACCGGCTCCGCAATGGCTGGCAGTTTTTTGGACAATATCTGGAAGCGAATTCAATACGATAGCGGCGAGGCTTTGCCCATAGTCCAAAATGCCGCTTTTCAAATTTTAACCGGAAAAATGAGCGCAGAGCAAATGCCAGGAGACACCAAAGACGAAGCCTGGTTTGCGAGCTACTGCATTCATTTGGCCAGCAGCGAAAAACGGCGTTTGTGCCTGGAACCTTTGCTGGAATTGGGTTTGCAATTCGCAGGAGACGCTCAGGGCTGGAGGTCCATGTTCGGAAACGGCATAAAAACGTTGCAAGACATTGATTATCGCAAAGGTTTATGCTCGCATTACTCGCAAGGGGATATTCACATAAACATAACAAGCTGCCAAATGCCAAGCGCTGTGAATCAAAGGGTTTTTGACATTCCGCTATGCGAGCGCTTTGCAATTAGCGATTCTCAAAGCGATTTATTTGAGCTGTTCCCAAAGAATGCAGTTTGCGCCGCCGATTCTCCAGAAGAATATGCAGAACTCGCAAAATTTTATTTAAATAATTCAAATGCTAAAAATGAAATAGCAAAGAATGCCAGAGAGCATATTTTAAAAGAGCATTTATACAAAGAACGCTTGAAAAAGATTATTGAAACTTCGCAAAAACAACCATGAAAATAATTACGTCCAGCACTGCTATAGCCACCAATATGGCATATATGCAAAAATTGAATATCCCAAACCCGCCAGGTCCGGAAGACTTGTCTTCTTTTATGGTTTCTTCAAGTTTTTTGTACTCTACCTCCGGCGGCTTGTAACCCGGTGGCTTAGGCTTGTCCCGCCTGGGATCTTGATAATTAAAAAACTGATACGCCTCTCCATTCTTAAACTTGACCGCTATGCTGCCACCGATAGGTGGATTTACAAATTCAACTTCAGATTCAAGTTCCTTCTCCAAGGCAACCATCGCTTTTGCAACTTTATCAATATAAACGCTATCTGGCGTTCCATTCAAGCGTACAACAAGCCTTCTTCTGATAAATTCTGCGGACATTGTTCGTAAAATAGATAATTTTTTCTATATTCCCTGCATGGATTCTCTGCCTTTAAAAGACATCCTTTTTTACATAACGGCAATTATTATGGTTGCCGGCGCTTTGCTCACGGTTACGGTGAGAAATGTTCTGCATAGCGCAATTGCTCTTATTGGCACGTTTTTCGCATCGGCGGTGCTTTACTTTTTGCTTCACGCAGAATTCGTGGGCGTGGCTCAGGTGATGGTTTATATAGGCGGAGTGGTTGTTTTTATAGTGCTTGCAATTCTTTTGACAGTACGGCTCGGCGAGAGAATCCTCGAAGCTGGAAAACAGCGAAAAATAATAGCGGCGCTGTTTGCCGCGGCAATCTCGGTATTTGCAGTGCTGCTTTTGAAAGAAACCAATTCAATTGTGCAAACAGAAACCGAAGACTTTGCTTCCCTGGCTGCCATAGGCGAAAGACTGCTCTCCCCAAGCTCAACCGGATTCCTGCTGCCATTCGAGGCTATAAGCCTGCTCCTCTTAATCTCTTTGATAGGCGCTATAACAATAGCATATATACCCAAAGAAGATAAGCACATGGAGGGCAAATGACCCTGCAAGCCTGTTTGCTGCTCGCTTTTTTGCTGTTTTCAATCGGTGTTTATGGCATGCTCACTCGCCGCAACGCCATAGGCATTCTGATAAGCATGGAATTGATGCTCAACGCCGCAAATATAAACTTTATAGCCTTTGCGCATTACAAAGCGGCAGATGCAACAGCAGGCGCCGTTTTTGCCATATTTGCCATAGCCGCCACCGCTTGCGAAATGGCAATAGCGCTGGCCATTGCCATAATCGTTTATCGCCGGCACGGATTCTTGGATGTTGACCAATTAACCGAACTCCGCGACCCTGATGTCTGAGATATGTTTGCTGGGAGCCACTGGTTCCATAGGATCTTCTGCTTTCGACGTGATAAAGCAGCACAATGAACGTTTTTTTCTGCGCAGCGCAGCCGCATTTGGCAATGTGCAAAAGATGGTGGAAATTTCAAAAGAATATCCAAACGCAAAACTCGCTCTTTTCGATGAAAATGCCGCTTTGGAATTGAAGAAAATAACAGGAAAAAACGTTCTGGCCGGCATGGAAGGCTTGCTGGAACTGGTCTCGGATTCTGCTTGCGATCTGGTGCTAAACGGCTTGACCGGCTCGGTTGGTTGCGAGCCTACGCTAAAGGCTATAGAGCAAGGCAAAAAAATAGCCCTCGCAAACAAAGAAACTCTGGTTATGGCGGGAGCGATAATAAAAGAAGCTCTAAATAAAAATCCAAAAGCTCAAATAACCCCGGTGGACAGCGAGCACAACGCAATTTTCCAATGCCTTGCAGGTCGAGGCGCAGCGGAAGTAGAGACTTTGCACATCACTGCGAGCGGCGGCCCGTTCAGAGAATTGCCAGAGGAAAAATTTTCGCAGATAACGCTCAAAGATGCGCTAAATCATCCTGTGTGGAGCATGGGCAAAAAAATCACCATAGATTCCGCTTCAATGATGAACAAAGGTTTGGAAGTGATTGAAGCGCATTTTCTTTTTGGCATTCCTTACGAGCGAATAAAGGTAACGGTTCATCCGCAGAGCATTGTCCATTCGCTTGTGCAATTCAGAGACGGCAGTCTTATGGCGCAGCTCGGAGCGCCGGATATGAGAATCCCGATACTGAACGCAATGGCTTTCCCCGAGCGGCTCGCTTTGGAAACAAAGCGGATAAGTTTGCCGCAAATACAGAATCTCACATTTTTTGAACCGGACTTCAAAAAATTTCCCTGCCTTTCGCTAGCCTACGAAGCTGGCAAAGCGGGCGGCGCAAGAGCGGCAATCCTGAACGCTGCAAACGAGATTCTGGCAAATGCATTTATCCAGGAAAGAATCGCATTTCTGGATATTCCGCGCGGCATTGAGCATTGTTTGGAAAAAATCCCGGAGCAAAGCGGCGAATTGAATTTGGAGAAAGTTCTTTTTGTAGATTGTTCTGCAAGGGAAGAAGCCAGGAAGTTTGTGGAAAAAATATGCTAGAATTCTGGAAAAATATTGACTGGGTTAATTTTGCTCGCATGGCAGGATTATCGCTTGCAGTAGTGGCTGGGCAAATTATAGCTTACACTATGATAATAAGATTATTTAAAAAACGCATAAATCCGTTTATAAGCAACAAAGGCAAGAATGAATTTCACGAATTGAAAATTCGCAATTATACTCTTTTAACTCAAGCGCAAATGCTGCACTTCGGCTTTTTATTTTCCAAGCTGACCATGTATGCGCTTTTGCTGATTTCGCTTTACATATCTATCACATTGCTGTTTGGAATTTATCCNGGCACAAGAGGTTTGGCNCTTGCGCTTTTCCACGGNTTGCTGAACCCGTTTTTATCCATAATGGAAAGTTTTATTGCATATATTCCAAAACTGCTGCGCATAATAGTGATTGTTGCAGTAACTCATTATTTAGTAAAAATCGTAAAATTTATTATG
>WQSA01000176.1 GCA_009788135.1 Candidatus Fibrimonadales bacterium | reverse complement strand
GACCCCTTTAAAATTTGGGTTATGCAACTTTTCCCATAAGCCTAAAAATTCTAGCGTACTTCTGTTCCGCATCCAGTTTTTTACCACATCTTTTGGCTCAAGAGGATTCTTGCGCTTAGCAATGTCTGTTATGCAAATGTAGTCACTTCCATTTACATTTCGCTGAATGGCAACTTCCGTTCCCTGCACGCTAATGGTTTCCTTTTTGCTCATAAAAACTCCTATTTTGAAAATTTCAGCTATAAATATAACCTCGTTTTTAGAAAAAATACCAAAAACACATAATTTTGCAAACAAATGTTTACATTTCAGCGCATTTTGCAAACATTTGTTTACATTTTCTAGTTTCCCCATAATGGGCTTAACCCCCTCTCCTTTCGAGCTAAAAAAACGCAGTCTCATAAAAGAACTCGGTCCAAACATCGTTGATTTGACAATCTCATCCCCGATGCAAGCTGGCATATCATTTGACATCTCAGGCGATTTGCACTTCTTGGCAGAAAACCCAGACTGGCAATTCAAAGCCCCCGATGCATGCGGACAGCTTTGCGCAAGAAAGGCTGTTGCTGCATATATGCAAAGCGATGAAGAAGATATTTTCATAACCTCAAGCTCCTCCGAATCTTACTCTTCGCTTTTCCAAGTCTTTTGCAAAAAAGGAGACGCTGTTTTAACTCCGGTTCCAGGATATCCGCTTATAGACACGCTTGCCGAGCTTGCAGAATTGAAAACGCATCCATACTTTTTAAAACCAAGCAAAGACCGCTGGGAAATAGATTTGGATTCTCTGGACTCCGCACCGCCAAACACAAAAATCCTCCTGCTCATTGCTCCGCACAATCCAACAGGGCACATTCCGAGCAAAAAAGAATTTGAGCATATTCTGCAATTCTGCGAAAAAAATAAATTAGCCTTGATAATAGACGGCGTATTTAATGCGTATAAATTTGAAAATGATTCTCAATTCTCAATTCTCAATTCTCAATTCAATCCCAAAGTTCCCACTTTCATCCTCGACGGTCTCAGCAAAGCGGTTGGTCTTCCGCACATAAAAGTCGGTTGGATGCAGGCTATAGCGAATGAGAAAAAACATATCTACGATGCTCTGGAATATGTTCTTGATTCGCAGTTGAATTGCTCATATTTGAGCCAAGCGTTGTGCGCACGTGTTTTGCCCAGAGCGGGGGAGTTTCAGAAGCGGGTTATTGAACGGTTAAAAAGCAATCAGGCTTTGCTAGGCGGCTATTTTTCAAAAATGGGGGCAGAAATCATTCCTTCTGCGGGTGGTTGGTATCAGAGCTTTTATTTTCCCGGCGCAGACGATGAAGAACTTTGCCTGAGACTTTTGAAGGAGAAGCGAATTCTTTCCAACCCGGGTTTTTTGTTTGATTTTGAAGACGGATGGCTGGTGTGCAGTCTGTTGCATGAGAAAATGGATTTTTCTATATTATACCCAGATAAACCCTAACTTGCAGAAAGAACTTATGAGCATAGATCGCAAAACAGTTTTTCTGGTTGATGACGATGTCACAAACCTGACCCAAGGTAAAAACGCGCTTACCGAGCATTATAAAGTCTTTACCCTATCCTCTGGGGAGAGGCTCTTGAGTATGCTGGAAAAGAGTATTCCGGATTTGATTCTTTTGGATGTTGAAATGCCGGATATGAATGGGTATGAAGTTATAAAAATTATAAAAAGCAAAAAAGAGACTGAACATATCCCGGTTATTTTTTTAACGTCAAAAAACGATGACAACAGCGAACTGGAAGGACTTTCGCTGGGCGCAATAGACTATATAGGGAAACCATTTTCAATACCGCTATTGCTCAAACGAATTGAAGTTCATATGCTCGTTGAATCGCAAAGACAGGAACTCAAAGATTATAACGACCGCTTGCAAGAAATGGTAACCGCAAAAACAAAATCTGTTGTAAAGTTGCAAGATGCCATTTTGAAAAATATGGTAGAGCTTGTGGAACGGCGCGATTACACAACCGGTGGGCACATTGAAAGAACCACCCGTTATTTAGGCATATTGCTAAACGCAATGAAAAAAAGCGGATTGCAAAAGGAAGCAATATCGTCATGGGATTTGAACTTGGTATTGCAGTCGGCTCGGTTGCACGATGTGGGCAAAATCGCTATAAGAGACAGCGTTCTGCAAAAGGCTGGCAGCCTTACTAAGGAAGAATTTGATGAAATAAAAAAACATACTACTGTTGGCGAAGAAGTTATAGAAAAAATTAAAAAGAATTCTGAAGAACAGGCGTTTCTGGAACATGCAGGAATTTTTGCCGCTACGCACCATGAAAAATGGGATGGAAGCGGTTATCCAAGAGGGTTAAAAGGGGAAGATATTCCGCTTCAAGGAAGGCTGCTCGCAATAGCCGATGTTTACGATGCGCTTGTTTCCGATAGACCTTATAAAAAAGCATTTACGCACGAAGAAGCGGTTAAGATTATTTCTGATGGCAAGGGAAAGCACTTTGACCCAATTTTGACGGATTTGTTCCTTAGCGTTTCCGATGAATTTAAGGCTGCATTATGCCGCAAAGAGGAATAGGCAGTTGAATTTTCGCATTGCGATATTTATATTACTTTTAACTTTTTGCCAACTTGCATCGGCAGAGGAAGATATTATGCAGCAAATGTCAGACACAGGGCGCATACAGCCGATTTTTAAAGATGGGAAATATGCAAATCGCACTCCGGAAGTAAAAGTGAAAGCTTGGAACGCTTTTGTTTACAGCCTAAAAAACAAAGCGGAAACTAAACCAAAAAAATATCTTCCATACGATTCCGTAATTATTTCAAAAGCTTTTCCGGAAAGCAATGAAGGTTTGCATATCACCTGGCTCGGACATTCCAGTTTTTTGATGCAAATAGACGGAGTTCGCATTTTGCTGGACCCGGTTTTCAGCAACAATGTTTCCCCGGTTCCCATGTTCAGCGTAAAACGCTTTCAAAAAGAAGCTCCGGTCAATGCGGAAATATTGCCTTTTATAGATGCGGTTTTTATTTCACATAATCACTATGATCACTTAAACAGACAGACTATAAACGACCTTGAGCCAAATGTCGGATTTTTTTTCACGCCGCCTGGAGTTGGTGGCATTTTGCGAGAGTGGGGAATAGACTCTGCCAAGATTCGCGAATATGAATGGTGGCAAGAAGGCGTAGTTAAAGGGCTCTCCGGCAATGCGCTTAAATTTGCCTGCACTCCGGCATATCACTTTTCCGGTCGTGGTCCTTTTGACTGGAATAGAACTCTGTGGGCATCTTGGGTTTTTATAGGCGCAACTCAAAAAGTGTATTACAGCGGAGACTCAAGCTATGATGTGCACTTCAAGCAAATAGGTTATCATTATGGCCCGTTTGATTTGGTATTTATGGAAAACGGGCAATACAGCGTTAATTGGCCAAGCAGTCACATAACTCCAGAAGATGGTGTAAAGGCGCATTTGGAATTAAAGGGCAAATATTTGCTGCCAATGCATTGGGGCAGTTTTTCCTTAGCTCCTCATTCATGGCAGGAGCCTGCGGAGAGAATTAGCAAAGAAGCTTTGGCAAAAGGCGTGAAGCTATTAACGCCACGCATTGGGCAAACATTGTCTATCGGCGAGAATGAGCCTGATCCTGTGACTTCTGAGTGGTGGAAGTAGGCAGCGACGTTGAGAATCTCTCCAAATCCTCATCGCTGCGCAAATGCAANTTTCTGTCAAAATTGAGCTTTAGCGGTGCGCCCTTCAAGCCGAATTCCTCAAAGAATGTTTTCAGCAAATATCTTTTGTAAGACTCGTCCACCAAATCNGGGTATGGAGTCTCTATGGTTATCACAGGGGGGTCGGTTAAAATCTGGCAAGCTCTCTTGAGCGGAACNGAATGACCTCCGCGCGAATGATGCGGATTTTTTTCGATAGCGGTTTTGAAAGTTTCNGCAACTCGTTCCCTGCCNATNACTTTTTTGCAATTCGCATAAACAGTTTGAATTTCCTGCAAAAGTCTGTGAACACGCAAACCTTCAAGCGCACTTATGGAAATAACAGGCACCCATTCAAAAAGAGGATCTTTTTCTCTGATTTCCTTTACAATCAAATCAAAGCTTTTGGAATCCTTGTTTTCCAGAATATCCCACTTGTTAATCGCCAGAATCAACCCCTTGCCTTCTTTGCGAATCTCGGTTATAATGCGCAAATCCTGAATCTCAAAACCTCGCGAAGCGTCCAGCAGCAGCACAACAACATCCGAGCGGCGAATGCTCTCCATTGTTCTCATATTGCTGAAAATTTCCACTTCGTCTTTTTGCTTTGAAACTTTTGCTTTTTTGCGAAGCCCGGCAGTATC
>WQSA01000175.1 GCA_009788135.1 Candidatus Fibrimonadales bacterium | reverse complement strand
GCAAACAACAACTTTGAAGGCTGGTTCCTTGACGAAGCACTAACGCAGCCTGTAACCGACATCAGCTCTGTCCAAAGCACAGCGCACACACTCTACGCAAAGTGGAAAACACTGTCAATGGTCACGGTTACTTTCAACACAGACGGCGGCACAGCAATCGAAAGCAAAGAGTACCAGGCAGACGGCCTTACCTACGCCACGGCCCCGAACACGGGCCTGCCAACGCCAACTCACACGAACAGCAACTTTGAGGGCTGGTTCCTTGACGCAGCACTAACGCAGCCTGTAACCGAAACCGGCACTGTCCTAAGCGTAGCGCACACACTCTACGCAAAGTGGAGCAGCAACAGCACCCCTATTCGCATTCCGCAACTCGCCGCCCACAGCGTAAACGCAACGGCAATCGGCAAAAACATAGTCCTGCAAAACCTGCCGCAAAACGCAAAAGTGCAAGTCTATAGCCTAAACGGCAAGCAAATATACTCGGCAAATCCTGAAAATCTCAAAATCCTGGAAATCGGGGTTCAGACAGGAGTTTACATAGTGAAAGTCAACAAACAAATTCTGCAGGTAGCAGTAAATAACAGAATTCGGTGATTTTCTACATTCTCAGCAATGAAAGGAATTCTATTGGCAGGCGGCGCCGGGTCCCGCCTTTACCCTCTAAGCGCAGTGGCTAGCAAACAGTTGCAGCCCGTTTACGACAAACCTATTGTTTATTATCCGCTCTCAGCGCTGATGCTCGGCGGAATAAAAGACATAATGCTCATAAGCACTCCAGACGATATTCCTCGCTTTAAAAACCTGCTCGGCAACGGAAACCAATGGGGATTGAATATTCAATACGCTGTTCAACCAAAGCCGGAGGGCATAGCACAGGCATTTCTGATTGCAGAAGACTTTATAAAAGACGAAGCCTGCACCCTGATTCTGGGCGATAATATTTTTTACGGAGCTTTCGATTTATACGGCATAATGGCAGTTTCGCAGGATTTTAAAGGGGCTAGAATTTTGGGCTACGCTGTAAACGACCCTGAACGCTACGGCGTTGTTGAGTTTGACGCTGCAGGCAAAGCGCTCTCTCTGGAAGAAAAACCCGCAAAGCCAAAAAGCAATTATGCAGTGCCAGGATTGTATGTTTACGACAAAACAATTCTTGAAAAAGCCAAAGCCTTAAAACCCAGCGCACGCGGAGAATTGGAAATCACAGATATAAACAAAATGTATTTGCAAGAAGGAACCCTGTTCGTGAAAAAAATAGGTCGCGGAGTCGCATGGCTAGATACCGGAACTCACGCATCTCTCCTGGAAGCTAGCAACTTTGTTTATACCTTGGAATCAAGGCAAGGACTCAAAATAGCCTGCTTGGAAGAAATCGCCGTTGACAAAGGTTTTGTCCCTTGGGAAAAAATGAAAGAACATTTGGAAAAAAATATGCCCAAGTGCCCCTACAGAGATTATATTTTCAAAAGATTCAACTGAAACTCTTTTGAATCCTCTTAACTTCCAAATTAAAAGACATTGCCTTTTTCATTTTGGTTTCGATTGCCTGGTAAGCCTGGCTTGCAGTGCTATGATTGCGATTGAAATATTTTCCGATATGCTCAAAGCTTTTTTTCAACTGGCTTCGTATAAGATATATCGCTACATGCCGAGCCAAGGCAGCTTCTTTGCCCCCTCTGCCCTTTAGCTTCAAAGTGTCTATCGAAATTCCATAGTTTGCAGCCACAGCTTTCACTATAGATTCCATTGTAAGGATTCTATGGGAATTTGAAAAATGTTCCCCTAAAATTTCATCTGCCATCGCTAAGTTCGGAGCCTGGTTCATTTGCAAAGCTTTGAATCGCAGGTTTGTCGCTATGCCTTCCAAATCGCTCGCCGTGCCGCTTGTTTGCTCAGCTAAATGCTGCAACACGTTGTCGTCTATATGGAACCCTATCATCATGTTGAATTTTTTTCTCAGAATAGCCAGTCTGTCAGAGAGCGTTGGCGAAGAAATTTGAATTGTTAAACCGCTGCTCAAGCGAGAACGAAGCGACTCATTCAGATTCTCCATGTCAGATACAGAAACTTGCGATGCCGTAATCACAGGCTTGCCTGCAAGCAGCAGAACATTGAAAATCTGAAGCAATTCATGCTGAGACTGCGTTTTGTTGCCTTCGGCAATATTCTGGAAATCGTCAAGAATAAATACATCTGCGTTGCGATATTTAACTGCCATGCTAGCCAAGGGTTCAGAAACGCCTTCTTTTTTCAATTGCGTATTTTTTACATATTCCTCGGAAAACTCGAGAGCAGTTGAGCAAACGAGATTCAACCCGATATTCTTCGAACGCAATGCGTTTGCTATTGAATGCAATAAATGAGTTTTTCCAAGTCCGGTTCCAGCTACCAGCATAAGAGGATTGCCATGAACTTCCCCAGCCTCAGCCACAGCCTTGCAAGCCGCATAAGCTAGCCTAGAAGACTCGCCTGCCGCAAAAGAATCAAATCTGTATTGGGAGGATATATCCATGTGAGGGGAATAATCTAGTAAATAATATTTCTATATTTTCTTTTGTGAATTTTGAGTCTCTTTTAGAAAAAGCTAGTGGGGTAGGCTCCCTGTGGTGGTTACCCTTGTTTTTTTGGCTTGCTTATTTTTTTATGAGCCGCTACTGGGACTATCCAGCAGAGTTGGAAAAACATATCCGAATTGGTAAATCATGGCCATATTTACCTAAATTTTGGCAAATAAAAAAGAAGTTTATCCGCGTTGCAAGTCTTTTCCTGTTTTGGGGCGGAAACTTGCTCTGCGCTTGCTCTTTGTATTACATATTCCCTTATGAACATTTTATATTGATAATAATAGGTTTCGCATTATCCATATTTGCAGAAGTTAAAATTCGCGATATTGCAACAAAAAATATTATTCACTGGCAACAAGATCGATATTTTCAAATTTACACTCAACTCAAAAACCAAGCACTGGCTAAAGGAGAAGAAGTCTCCGATAGCTCGCTTTTGTCAAAAGCCCAGTGGCAGCACCACAACGACCTTAGGCTTGCAGATAAGCAGGGAAGATTGATTGCATTTTTGAAAGGAGAAGCAAAGCTGTAATGAGCTGGAAGTATGCAGAGGAAACGCTTGACAAGGTCTCGCGAACCTTTGCTCTTAATATTAAAGTTCTGGGAAAAAAATTGAGAAGGCCTGTGCTTCTGGCATATCTCTATATGCGCATGGCAGATACCATAGAAGACGACCCGGATTTGCCAGCTAAAGATAAAGCGGAGTTGCTGAAAAAATTCTCGCAAGCTGTGAACTGCGGCAACGCAGACGATTTTGTCAAAGCTTTGCCGCAAAGCTGGAAGACTAGCGATAAACCAGACTACTCCTTGTGTTGCAATGCTTCCATAGTGATTCCATTGCTTTGCGACTATGCAGAGCCTATCAAAAAAGCAGTTGAAGAAATGTGCAGCGGAATGGCAGAATTTGCAGAGCGCGGTTTTGCCATTGAAACGGAAGCGGACTTGGACAGATACTGCTATTTTGTAGCGGGGCTTGTAGGCAATATGCTAACCGAGTTGTTCGGGCACAAAGAATTGCGAGAACTTGCGATTTCTTTCGGGCTCGCTTTGCAACTTGTGAACATAACAAAAGACATGAAAGAAGATTCTTTGAGAAAAGTTTCTTTTATGCCGCAGGAGCTTTGCCGAAATCATGGAATGGACTATACACGAAAATTTTTAATTCAAAAAGCCAAGAGACATCTTAAGGATGCCAAAGATTACATAAAAGCTTTGCCTCGCTATAAGCATAGAATTCGCCTTTTCTGTTTGTGGCCAAGCTTAATGGCAGCGGCAAATTTGCGCATTCTCAGCGAGGGCGGCAATAAAATAACCAGAGAAACTGTGAAAAGAATCGTTCGCCGTACAACAATTTTCGGATGGAGCAACTCATGGATAGAAAAAGAATTCTCCTCGCTTTCTTAGCCTCATTCCTTTTAGTCTCCTGTGCATCTTCCGGGACTTCGACAAGCTCAGGTCCTGTTGATGAAACGGCAAAACTTCAGGCTTTGGATACTGCATATCAAAACTTGATTAGCATTCCAGCTCACACCGCCGCTCCAGACAGCGTTTTGCTTTTGCTCACAGATGATTCCCGTTTTTGGCTGGAGAGCATTGAGCATGCAGCGCTCAACGAAGACAGCGCTCTTGTTGAGCAAAGACCTTTTCATGAAATTCTTACTATTATAACTTACCGCTTATTGCTGAGGGAAAATGTGCTTGCAGAATATCCAGATTTCAGAATGCTTCGTTTTGCGCTTGGCAAGCAGGGAATTTTGCACAGAGCAAAGGATTTGAAGCTCGGCCCGTTTGAAATAAGAAATGATAGAGGAAC
>WQSA01000174.1 GCA_009788135.1 Candidatus Fibrimonadales bacterium | reverse complement strand
GTATCTTGAAACCATTTGCCCTTCTTTTGCAAAAGGCATTGTCATGTGACCATAGCGTGTTACGATGCCGTTTCCATGGTCTATTGCAACATATCTTCCCAATGTTTCGCTGTTAGTAACAGTTTCAACCCTGCCGTTTGCCGTTGCGCGAATTGGAGTCCACTTGGCTCCAGATAAATCGATTCCCAAATGCATTTTATCCGCTTCGCCAGTTACGGGATGAGTGCGGAAACCAAAATTTGAACTCAAAAAACCTTCAGCTGGCATAATTGAAGGGGTATGCTGCAAATTGCCGTGCAAACTTTCAATAAAAGATTGCAGTTTCAAATAAGAACTGTTTGACCTGTCTATTTTCGCCTCTATTCTGCTAAACCTGTCTGTGACCAAAGCTTTCAATTTTTTGATTGGCACTGTGGCCCATACAAGGGTGTTGCTCGGAGAGGTCATGCCGCCAAGGCCCATTTTGCGCATGCTGGTATCTGGCACTGTAAGTCCAAATTTCGCATGAAGCAAATCCTCTTCGCTATAGGATTTGGATATTTTGGAGTCTATTATATCTATTTCGGAATTTAGTTTTTCAAGCCTTGAGTAAAGTTCAACTCTTTGTTCCTGAGCTGCATCAACAAAATGTTTATGAGTCCAGTATGCAAGCACGTTTACCACGAGAATAAACAGAGCCACTTGAGCCGCTCTTCTGAATAAATTTAGGAAAAAAAGAAAAAACTTAGGGAAGCTCAACTGCATTGAGACCGGAGAACCATCTAGGCTGATATGTGCACGCACAAGTTTCATAAGACTAAGAGTTCATAATATAGTAAATTCATATTTACCTATTCGCTGAATATGCGGCTCGCTCTTCTGAGCGCTTTGCAAAGTTTATCTATTTCCCATGGCTCAGTATAAGCTGCAAAGCTGGCCCTCAGGGTTGCAGATACCCCAAAACGCTCCATTGCAGGCTGGGCACAGTGGTGGCCAGCACGCACGGCTACTGACTCTTCATCTAAAATTAGAGCCACGTCATGAGGGTATATTTTCCCCAGGACAAATGATACAATAGACCCTCTATCTCTAGGTCTTCCAACCACTTGCAAACCATCTATCTTTTGTAGTTCGTCCAGGGCGTAGGCGGTAATTTGACTTTCGCAGGCCCAAATATTGTCAATTCCAGTCTCATTTACCCAGTCTATAGCGGCGGAAAAACCCAAAACTTCGGCTATGGGCGGAGTGCCGGCTTCAAAGCGGGCAGGTGGCAGGGCAAAGGTCGTGCTTTCAAAGCTAACCTTGTCTATCATTTCTCCGCCGCCTTGCCATGGAGGCATAGCTTCCAGAGCTTCATTTTTTCCATAGAGGATGCCTACCCCCGTAGGCCCGTAAATTTTGTGCGCACTGAATGCCAAAAAATCGCAATCCAATTCTTCAACAGAAATTTTTGAATGCGGCACGCCTTGAGCTGCATCTATGAGTATTTTAGCTTGCGGTGCAATTTTGCGAATTGCAGGAATAATTTCTCGCAGAGGGTTTATAGTCCCAATGCTATTGGCAGTGTGAGTGAGCGCTACGATTTTTGTTTTTTTGCTGAGTAAATTTTGCAACTCGGAAATTTGCAAATCACCGTTGTCATCGCATGGAATTGCTTTTATTTTTGCGCCTGCAATTTGCCATGGAACTATGTTTGCATGGTGTTCAAGAACCGTGAGCAAAACTTCATCGCCAGNTTCAATATTTGTGTGCGCTACAAGATTTATGCTTTCCGTTGTGCCTCGCGTGAATACTATTGTATTCTCGTTTTGCGCATCNATAAACTTTGCAATTTTTGCGCGAGCNTCTTCAAATTTTTGCGTGGTTTTTGCGGAGAGCGAATATGCTCCTCTTTTCACCGAGGAGTAGTGCGTTTTGTAAAAATCATTCATCGCTTCAATTACGCAAAGCGGTTTTTGCGTAGTTGCTGCGGAGTCCAGAAACGCCAGAGTTTGGGACAGCGCTGGGAATTGCGCTCGAATCATCTTCCCGCTGCTTTTGCCTTGTCTCCGTACTTCTTAATCAATTCATCTTGAATGCCACGCGGAACTGGAGAATACTTTGCAAATTCCATTGTGAACTCAGCTTTGCCCTGCGTCATTGAACGCAAGTCTGTTGCATAGCCAAACATTTCGGAAAGCGGAACTTCTGCGGTTATCGTGGTGTAGAGCTGTTCCTCAGCGGTAGCCTGAATTGTGCCGCGGCGCTGAGAAAGATTGCCCACAACGCTACCTTGGAATTCGGTAGGAGTTTGAACTTCAACTTTCATAATCGGTTCGAGAACCTGAGCGCCAGCCTTTTGGAAAGCCTCGCGGAATGCCATGCGCGCGCAAATCTGGAACGCCATATCGGAAGAATCAACCGGATGGAATGCGCCATCCTTAACTTCCATCTCAATGCCAACAACCGGGAAGCCAATCAAAGAACCAGCTTCCATGCAGCTTCTGAAACCCTTGTCGCAGCTCGGAATGAATTCCTTTGGAATGCGGCCGCCAACAACAGTGCTAACAAAAGCGTAAACGTTTTCCATATCGGCTTCAACAGCCATCGGGCGCATTTCGCCCATAATTTTTGCAAACTGACCTGAACCGCCTGTCTGCTTTTTGTGAGTGTATTCAAAAGAAGCCGGTCTTGTGATTGTTTCGCGGTATGCAACCTGCGGAGCACCTGTTTGAACTTCCACTTTGTATTCGCGTCTCATGCGCTCAACATAAACGTCGAGATGCAATTCTCCCATGCCTTTGATAATGGTTTGCCCAGATTCTTTGTCCACATAAACCTGGAAAGTTGGATCTTCTTTTGTGAAGCGATTCAATGCCTTTGAAAGATTAGCTTCTGCATCTCTGTTTTTCGGTTCAATAACAAGTTCAATAACGGGGTTCGGAACGTGCATGGAAGTCATGTTCATGCGAAGAGCGCCGTCTGTGAAAGTGGTGCCCGTTGCGCAATCGATGCCGAACAGAGCTACTATGTCTCCGGCTCCGGCTTCGGTAATATCTTCCATGTTGTCTGCGTGCATGCGAACAAGACGGCCCACATTCACTTTTTTGCCTGTGCTCATATTGACTATGGTGAGACCTTTTTTGATTAAACCCTGATAAACACGAATATATGTGAGCTGGCCATAGCGGTCATCGGTTAATTTAAATGCGTAGCAAACGAGCGGTTTCTCATCTTTGCTTTCCATTTCGGTCGCTTCTTCTTCTTTGTCCAAGTTCAAAGCGATGTTCTTAACTTCGGTTGGGTTCGGGAGGTAATCCGTTACGCCATCGAGGAGTTTTTGAATGCCGGTGTTTTTATAGGCGCTGCCAATGAAAACCGGGGTAATTTTTAAGTCTATTGTCGCTTGGCGAACTGTCTTTTTGATCAATTCTTCTGGAATCTCTTTGCCTTCCAGAGCGAGTTCCATTATTTCATCGCTAAAATTTGATACGGTATCTATTAGATTGTGGCGGTATTCCGTAGCCTGCTCTTTAAGGTCTTCGGGAATTTCAATTTCTTTTATATCCTGCCCGTTTTGGCCTTCAAACAGAAAGCCTTTCATCTTCACCAAGTCAACAACGCCTTTCAACTTGTCTTCAAGCCCAATTGGGATTTGCATCATAACAGAAACGTGGTTTAGCTTTTCGCGGAGCTGGGTTGCTACTCGGAACGGGTTTGCGCCAGCGCGGTCGCACTTGTTCACAAAAGCTATGCGCGGAACATTGTAGCGGCGCATTTGCCTGTCAACCGTTATGGACTGGGATTGCACGCCGGCAACGCCGCAGAGAACCAGAATTGCGCCGTCCAAAACTCTGAGCGAGCGTTCTACCTCAATTGTGAAATCTACGTGGCCCGGGGTATCGATTATGTTTATGGTGGTATCGTTCCATGTTGCATAAGTAGCGGCAGACTGTATGGTGATGCCTCGCTCGCGCTCCAATTCCATTGAATCCATTGTTGCGCCCACTCCGTCTTTTCCACGAACTTCGTGTACAGCGTGAATGCGCTTTGTGTAGAACAGTATGCGTTCTGTCAAAGTTGTCTTTCCGGAGTCTATGTGCGCAGAGATTCCGATATTGCGATGCGTTGCGATGTTTTTCATAGGGTATGTAAATATAGTAAAAAATTCGGTTTTTGTCAACAATCAAGCCCTAAGAGCGGATTTTTAGGGATTTTCAGTTAAAATAGCGGTTTAATAGGCCCTTACCCAATCGGTTTTGTATTCAACCATATTGCCGGAGACTTTCGTTTTTTACTTTCTACCTTATCCCTATGCTAAAACTTATCCCCCTTCTGCTAACTCTAACCCTTTTTTCATGCGGCCAAAAAGAACAAAGCAAACAGGTTTCGCAAAATCTGCTTGCAACTGAATTGGCTGGGCAAACAAT
>WQSA01000173.1 GCA_009788135.1 Candidatus Fibrimonadales bacterium | reverse complement strand
AGGGAAATAAGTTTTCTTATGAAGAGTATGATAACAGGATAAATTTTTCCGAATTCAGGCGGGAAATAGATCATACTGTTGCTTTGGGGTTTGGCGTGCAGGTTTACGGTGTTAACCTTGGGTTTAGATTCTTTATCCCTTTGACAAAACTGGATAAAGCCGGCACTTTAAAATCTCCTTTTACTTATGGCTTTCTTTTTGGGGGGAATATTTATTAGGAGATAATATTTTTCTAAATTCTCCTCATGCTTTTCAATGCCGATTTAATTCATGAAGTTTATGCTGGATATCCATCCAAGGTTTTGATGGCCCGGCGAATTTTCGGAAGGCCCCTGACCTTGACGGAAAAAATTCTCTACACCCACTTGGCTAACAACGATACTACTCAAGCCTATGCACGTGGCAAAGACTTTGCGGAGTTTAACCCGGACAGGGTTGCAATGCAGGATGCTACTGCGCAAATGGCCCTATTGCAATTCTCAACAGCCGGGAGAGCAAGCTCGGCGGTACCAGTTTCCGTGCATTGCGACCACCTGATTCAAGCTCGCAAAAATGCAGCTTCCGACTTAAAAGATGCTACAAAGGAAAATGAGGAGGTCTATGCTTTTTTGGAAAGCGTTTGCAAAAAATACGGGTTGGATTTTTGGGAACCCGGTGCTGGCATAATTCATCAGGTTGTGTTTGAAAACTACGCTTTTCCCGGCGGTTTGATAATAGGAACGGATAGCCATACGGTCAATGCAGGTGGCCTTGGAATGCTCGCTGTGGGCGTGGGCGGCGCAGACGCTGTTGATGCGATGGTCAGCTTGCCCTGGGAACTTAAGTTCCCGCGCATTATTGGCGTTAAGCTGCGTGGATCTTTGAACGGTTTTGCAAGCCCAAAAGATGTGATTTTAAAGTTGGCAGGAATGTTGAAAGTTTCAGGCGGAACGGACAGCGTTATAGAATATTTTGGCGAAGGCGCAAAAACGCTTTCCGCTACGGGCAAAGGCACAATTTGCAATATGGGCGCAGAAGTTGGCGCAACTTGCAGCGTGTTTGGTTTTGACGAATCCATGGAAAGATATTTGCGTGCTACAGGCAGAGAAGAAGTTTCAGATGCTGCTAATAAAATAATCTCCTGCTTGCGTTGCGATGCAGAGGTTGAAGTTGAGCCGGAAAAATATTTTGACAAGGTTGTGGAAATAGATTTGAGCGCTTTGAAACCTCATTACAATGGGCCTTTTAGTCCGGATCGCTCTTTTGCGGTTGCGGAAATGGGGAACTCGCTTGAAGAATTTGAGAGCTCGCCTGATGTCAGCGCCGCTTTGATAGGCAGTTGCACAAATTCAAGCTATGAAGATCTTTCCAGAGCGGTGTTCATTGTTCGCGATGCGCTAACAAAAGGCATAAAGCCAAAAGCTCCGCTTTACATAAACCCAGGTTCCGAAGCGGTGCGCTCTACTGCGGAGCGAGATGGAATTCTGCGTTCATTTGCGGAGTTCGGCGCAATAGTGCTTGCAAACGCTTGCGGTCCATGCATTGGAATGTGGGCTAGAGAAGGCGCTCAAAAAGGCGAAAAGAATAGCATTGTTCATTCGTTCAATCGCAATTTCTCCGGCAGGGCAGATGGCAACGAGCACACACATGCTTTTGTGGCAAGTCCGGAAATGGCGGTAATCGCTTCGCTTTCAGGTTCCTTGATCTTTAATCCTGAGACCGATATTTTGGTAAACGAAGCTGGAGAAAGGCAAAAATTGGCGCATCCGTGGGGAGATGAATTGCCGGTTGGCGGCTTTGTTTCAAATCCCGATGTTGTTAAAATTTCAGAAGGCGATGAAGCTACGGAAATTGCGATAACGGATGGGAGCAGCAGACTTCAGAAACTGGAGCCTTTTGCGCATTGGAACGGCAGGGATATTTTAAACGCAAAGCTTTTGATTAAGGTAAAGGGCAAGTGCACAACAGACCATATTTCAAAAGCGGGCGAATGGTTGAAATATCGCGGGCATTTGGAAAATATTTCTGGAAATCTTTTGATTGGCGCTGTGAATGCGTTTAACGACGAAAAGAATAAAGTGCATTTTCAGCCGGGCAATAGCGAAATGAGCGTGCCAGATGCGGCAAAAGCTTACAAAGCGGCGAAAATTCCGAGCATTGTGATAGGAGACGAAAACTATGGCGAAGGTTCGAGCCGAGAGCATGCAGCTATGGAACCTCGATTTTTGGGAGTTGTAGCGGTTATAGCGAAAAGCTTTGCCCGTATTCACGAGACGAATCTCAAAAAGCAGGGAATGCTTGCGCTTTGCTTTGCAGACAAAAACGATTACGATAAAATTCTTGAAAGCGATACTATAGCAATTCTGGGTCTCAGCAATTTTAAGCCCGGTCGCAAATTCACGCTTCTTTTGCATCATGCAGATGGAACACAAGAAGAAATTCTTTTGATCCATACCTACAACGAGACTCAGTGGGAATGGTTTAAGGCAGGCAGCGCATTGAATGCATTGAACGGAGGAACTGGTGAACTTTCATGATTTTGTTGTAAAAGATATAAAAGGAGAGGATTATCATCTTTCGAACTGCAAGGGGAAAAAAACTCTTGTTGTCAATACGGCATCCAGATGCAAATACACTCCGCAATACATTGGGCTGCAGGCTCTCTATGAGAAATACAAAGACCGGAATTTTACGATAGTCGCTTTTCCGGCCAATAACTTTGGCGCGCAGGAACCATATACGGATACGGAAATCGCAAGTTCCTGTTCAACAAATTACGGAATAACCTTTCCATTGATGGCAAAAGTTTCGGTTGAAGGTCCTGATGCAATCCCTGTATTTAAATGGTTGACAAACAGGGCGGAAAACGGCGTTGAGACTGCAGGGATCGGTTGGAATTTCCATAAGTTTTTAATAGACGGAAATGGCAACTGGATAAAATCNTTGTCTTCACATNTTGCTCCTGATTCCGAAGAAATTGTTGCATGGATTGAACGGTAAATGCCCAATTTTGANATAAAGGCTTTTGAATACGACTCAGTTTCCGAGCCGCAGTCGGAACTTGCGAATGGTTTGTTTGAGCTTTCTTTGGATTATTTGCCGGATGCTTTGCCCGATTTGCTTGATGTTGGTTGCGGAACGGGTAATTTGAGCCTTGATTTGGCAGGGCTTTTTCCCAAGAGTTTGGATTGCGTTGATATTTCTAAAGAGATGCTCAAAGTGTGCAAGGAAAAATTGCAGACGAATTTTCCGAGCGTAAAATGGCGGCTTTTTGAAAACGATGCGGAGACTTTTGAGCCTGATATAAAATACGATGCTATTTATTGCAGCGCGACTATTCAATGGTTTTCAGATGTTTCAAAATTTTTCCAGAGGGTAAAAAAGTGGTTGAAGCCAAACGGCATTTTATGCATTGGCGCATTTGGGGAAAAGACACTTTGCGAGTTGCGAGATGCGTATTTTAAGGCTGCGGGTCGGCCTTTGGAGACAAAGGCAAAGTTTTTTTCTTTGGATAAATTAACCAACAAAGCTGGTTTTGAGCTTTTAGATTCTGCGGAGTGCGTTTATGTTCAGAGCGCAGATTTGAAAGCGCTAGGCAAAATGGGAGTAACCGGTACAGGCAAACATCCGCTCACTCGCTCGGAAGCGCAGAAGCTAAAGGAAATTTTAGATGGTGCTAATTTTTCTTGGGAATTGTTGGCTATGATATTTTCAGTTCGTGTTTAATTCAGGAGTTCCGCAGCGCCTTATAAAATTCCACAGTCTGCTTTGCGATGCTCTTCCAACTGAACACAGACTCGGCTCGCTTTCTGGAAGCTTCGCCCATTTTCTTGGAAAGCTCGGGATTTGTTAGCAAACGGTTTAATTTTTCCGCAAGCTCGCTCTGGAATTTTTCAGGATCGTTTGGCGAAAAGTCAATGTCTGATTTGTGATCCAAAGTCACTAAAAATCCGGTTTCGTTTTCAACTATTATTTCTGGGATTCCGCCAACTCTGCTGCCAACAACTGGAGTTCCGCACGCCATCGCTTCCAGATTTATTATGCCAAAAGGCTCGTAAAGCGAAGGCGTTGCAAATACTGCGGCGTGGCTGTAAAGAACCCTTAGCTCTTTGTGATCAAGCATCTCTTGAACCCAGATAATGCCGTCTCGCTTTTCCTTCGCTTTTGCGATTAAGTTTTTGCATTCCTCAGCGATTTCCGGAGTGTCCGGCGCGCCGGCGCACAGCACTATTTGCGCATTCTCGCTTATTTTCGGAATAGCTTGGATTAATTGCGAAATTCCTTTTTGCCTTGTTATTCTTCCAACAAAAAGCACAAAAGGTCTTTGCGGATCTATGCCGTATTTTTTCAAAATCGCTTCATCAAAAGTCGGCTTGTAAAATTCAGGGTCTATGCCGTTGTAAATAACTCTTACTTTTTTTTCATCAACTCCGTAAAGATTAATCACATTTTGCTTCATCTT
>WQSA01000172.1 GCA_009788135.1 Candidatus Fibrimonadales bacterium | reverse complement strand
TCTAACCGCGTTTCGCCTTGATTGGTATTTCTGACCATGCCTAAGTTTCTTGTTAAAAAAACTGCGCCGGCAGAAGATGGAAAATCCCTTGTGTTCAAGGGCAAGGTAGTTGAAGGTCCAATAAATAAAGGGATGGAGCTTCTTATTTCTATTGCCGGGCAAACTGTTATCCCTGTAAAGATCGCAGATATCGTGCATTTTGAAAAGTCAAAAGACGATGCCAAAAAAGTTGGCTTGGTAGTTGACTTTGAGGATGAACCGGATGATATGTCTATGATTATGGCGCTGCGAATTACGGACGAAGAAATTGAATGCAGGCAGCCTGCACCCTAAGCTCTAATTTTCAAGTCGTTTTAAAAACTCATCGTAGCTATCGCATTCTTCGATGTCTTTGAGCGTTTTGTTGTATGAGCCTTCGTCTATGGGTTTGGGGGGCAAGGTCTGAGCCTTGCCTTGCTTTGTTAAAGCTACGCCTTTTATCATATCCTGTTCGCTGATTTTCCTTTCCATGGCGCGGCGGAAATTTTCAAATGCTTTTTTATCCATTTCAACGGCAACAGCTTCTTTTGGCTGGTAAGATGCCGGAGTGCGGCAGTTCGGGCAAGTGAACACAAATCCTTGCAGTTCTCCATTTTCTGGTTCTGCATGGGGATTGCCTATGCAATAAGTGAGTTGCATATTGCAATGCGGACAAACTATTGAGAAATCGGCCATAGATACAATCTAGAAAACTAATAATTAATCCCCCGCCGCACAGGTTCAAACCCTGCGTTGCGAATAAACAATTCCGCATCTTCAACGCTTTCAATGCCTTGCGAGCGCATAACGCGCTCTTTCAAGACTACGCTGCTTATATCGTTAGCTCCTGCGTAAAGCGCAACTTCGCCAAGCGCTTTGCCCATTCCCAGAACGGAGACTTCTATGTTTGGAATGTTGTGAAAAAACAATCTGCAAAGCGCAACAAGTTTTATGTATTCAACGCCCGTCACATGGCGAATTGGGAAATTGTCGGTTTGAGGCTGGAATACCCAGGGAATAAAACTCTGGAAACCGCCAAGCTCACGGATATAATTCAAATGCTCAACAATATCTTCGGGGCTTTCGCTTGAACCTATCACTATGTTTGCGCTGGTCTTTAGACCTTGCTCATGACACTCGCTCATAACATTGCACCATTGCTTTGCAGACAATTTTTTCGGAGACAAAATTTTGCGCATTCTAGCAGTCATAATTTCCGCTCCCGCTCCGGGCACGGAAGAAAGACCAGCCGCTTTAAATTTTTGCAAAAGTTTTGGCAAAGAAATTTTGTTATCTTTTGCAATGTGAAAAAGTTCAACAGGAGAAAAAGCTCTTACAGGAAATCCCAGATTTTTATTCAGCAATTCCAAAGCTTCCAAATAATAATCGAGAGGAATATTGGGATTTACTCCGCCCTGAAAAAAAATTGCGCTTGCGCCTTGCTTCTTTGCCTTTAGCGCTTCTGCGCGAATTTGTTTTAAGCTCAAAGTATATTGCTTTGTATTTTTGAACGAGCAAAAAGAGCAACCGATTTTGCAAACATTGGTGTAATTTATTATTCTGAAAACCGTATAGCTAACTTTTTTTTTGCCGTGCATTTGAACCCGCATATCGTGCGCAGCTTTTGCGAGTTCAGTCCAATCAGTTTTTTTCCAAAGCTTAAGGGCTTCTGCAACGCTTAGCATACTGCTACCCCAAATACTCCTCAATCTTGCCCTTCACCTGATTCTCCGAAACGAAAAGCGGAAGCTTGGTCATGGCAATCTCTATTTCCTGCTCGGAGATGGTTTTGCAATTGCCTTCCACTTTTCCAAGCGGAGTTTTCAGGCTCAATTGCCCGCTGGAACCGTTCCAGTTGAATGTACCGCCGTTTTCAGCGATTTTGCTTTTTACAACAGCAATTGTGCTCTCAACGCTATCTTTTAATTTAATGCGAAATGCCATCTTCTTCTCCCTGTTTAGTCTCGGTTTCAATCAAAAAATCGGAATCATTTATAAAAAGCGACTTGGCAATTTTGCCCACGCTAACCACCCAAACTCCATCCATAGCGCCACCTATAAGACCGCCGACAAGCGGAACCATTTTGCCCAAATTTGCAGCGCCTTTTGCGCCGAATTTAGCGAGCAGTCCATAACCAACCGCTCTGTTTATTCTGGTGAACACGCCTTCTGAAATTTTCTCTATCACATTTTTTAACACAAACTGCTTTCCGACTTCTATCCCAATTTCTTTGAGCGCATCTTTTACAACATTGCCCGCCAAACAGGAAAATGCAAACGTTTTTACTCTATCGTCCTTCGGGTCATAACCGCCGATAATTGCAATTGCAGATATCATTCTCATTTGAATATACAGAACGCTCGCCAAGTTAGCCGGAATAGTAACGGGAAGAGTTACCAACCCGCCCAAGCCTGTGGCAAAACCAGCGGCTGCGCCATTTGCAACCTGCCATCTAATCAAAGCATTTACTTGCTCTAGCTTGCTGCCAGGGTACAGCTTCTTATATTTTTCTGCCAGCTCTATTGCAGAGTTGGATCCTGCATTATATGCAAATTCAAGAGCTTGCTGAATTATTGTTTCTGTTAGTTTTGGCATTTTACCTCTCCCTAAATCTCGGCGCAAAATTCTTCTTCTTGCCCTTAGCAGTTTGAACTTTCGCTTTCCTTCCGAGCAATCCCGCTCTGTCTGGAACAAAAAGCATTGCCAATTCCAAGCGCTTAATGTTGGGATGCCATTCTATTGGCATAATTTTTCTCAAAACATATCCGCAGCTTCTCCAACGATTCGCTTCTTTTGCTGCATTTTCCAAATCGCCGGTTATGTGAACAATGCGCTCTGGTTTTGTGTTTGCTATTGCTTGCGTCAAAGATTGCGTTAACAATTCGCCGTGCGATGGATTTAAAATTATTGTCCACTTGCCTTTGTTTATTTCTCCAGCAAAAAATTTCTTAATCCAATCATCATTCAATACATCACGATAAAAGCGAGCATTTTTTATTTTCAAGCTTTGGACATTCTGCGTAAATGATAACTTTGCCCATTCGCGCGGATCAAGGCAGTGAACATCTTTAAAGCTTTTGCAAAGTTGCATGCTCTCCGCAGCGGCTCCGCAATGGCAGGAGAGCAGGCGATCATCTTTTGCGGGATGCAGCCATTCTCGCAATTTTTCGCCAAGCTGCAAATAAGTTCCCTTCGTTTTTGGAAGCCAATCCAAAATATGAAAATATAATTCGGTTGATGCAAGCTTTATGTATTCCGAACCAAAGCCTTTGTGCAAAGTGAATTGCATGGATGCCTGCGGATTTGATGTATCAAACGGAAAAAAAGGTTTTGCTTGAACAGCGTGAGCGCACAGAATTTCAGAATGCGCTCTTTGCAAATATTCCAAAAAAGTCTTGTATTCCCTGCTTTGCTCCGAAGTGTTCAAATTCGCTTGTATAAGCATTCCGTAATTGCCGCCGCAGTCTGAGCGAAAGATTAGCTGCATAATTTGTTTTTTGAAAAAACGCAAATGCTCTTTGTCCAATTGAGTTTCTATTTTTTGCAAATTTTCCGGCAAAGGCTCATCTGGTATTCCTTCCCAAACATGCATTCTTTTGCCTTTAACCTCTCTTGAAATATAACGCCAATCGCCACCTTCCGGCTCCGCCGTGAAGATAGCCTGTATTTTGCCCGGGATTTTGTTAGCCTTTGCCCAGTCGCTAATTTTCTGTTTTTTATCCAGCATATATGGAAGATAGAAATTTTCTACTTTTTGAATTCTGCATGAAAACCATACGCAAATTGCTTATTCTTATTTTCGGCGCTATCACAAGCATAGTTTTGGTTTTCTCGATTCCCATTTTGAATACATTTATAAAAGGCGGATTTTCGTCTGAAAAGACCTACAGAACAACAGAAGTAAGCACCATAGTTCAGGAAGAACCGCCTGAACCTCCAAAGCCAAAGGATGCAGCGCGCAAACCCAGCAGGCAAAACACAAACAGCAGAACGCCAAAAGCCGGGCCAAGATTTGCCATGAATTTGGACGTTGTTGGAGGAAGCGGCGGAGCCGTTGTGCCGACTGATATTGTAGCCGCAAAAAGCGGGGCTGGAAATTTGGGAAGCGGAGATGTAGATGAAAAACCATCCCTGAAAAGCTCGCCGAGATTTCAAGCTCCGCAAGCGATAAGAGACTCAGAAATAAATGCAAGCCTGAGAGTTTCATTTTGCGTAAATGCAAACGGAAAACCTTATGATATTCGCATAGTAGAAGAAGTGCCGGCAGGAAAGGGGCTNGCAAATGCNGGCAGAGACGCAATAATGGGAATGCAGTTTGCCCCTGCAAAAAAAGACGGAAAAGCAGTACCTTTTTGCGGANTGGAACAACCTTTTGAAATTAAATTTAGAGAATAAGTGGAGAGTTGAAAGTTGAGAGTTGAGAGTTTTAGAAATAGTATTTTTAATTTGGATGCCTTTTTTGCAAAAGCATT
>WQSA01000171.1 GCA_009788135.1 Candidatus Fibrimonadales bacterium | reverse complement strand
GATTTAGGCGAGAGTTGAGAACTTGCATTATAAAATTTATAAATACCGTCAAAATTTGTTTTGTCGCCCATGTAAGCCGTAGTGATAAGTGCCCAGCCAACGCCCTCTACTTTCACTTGGCTCTGATCATCAGCCGTAGCCATAGTGCCCTTGGCACAACTTGTCACCAAATGGCCGGATTTCCAATCGTTGTACCAACTGTTCAATTTTGTCGATGTCACTGTAGTAGGCACATACCCATTAGGGTACGCCATATTCTGCAAAGGATACTTGGCAGTTTGCCCAAAGGCAAGCGTTGCAGACATTGCGCATATTAGCGCGATTGCGAAAATTTTAGACATAGGCACTCCTTTAATCTAATATATAAAATATAAAGTGCATAATTTTGCCGATTTTTCTAAATTCGTAGCTGAGTATGCGATTTTCTGCGCTGGCGTTTCCAATTCTTGCCTTTGTTCTCTTGGTTCACGGGGCAGAGACCTCTATTTCAAGGTATGCACGCTCAGAATACGGAATGCTTTCCAAAGAATACGATATGGAAGGGGGCAGGGCATACTGGATTGACGGGATTTCCATTATGGGCTTGCCAGATGCAGGGGCAGACATTATGGGATTTTCGGAACCGGCAAAAAGGCTGCCGCTCGGATTTTCCGGGCTCTATGCTCCACCGCCCGTCTATGAGCGATACGGATTGTCTTTGAACTCCAGCAATGGAAACCTGGTTTTCAGGGAAAATTACAATCCAATAGACACGCCCGCAACCGTGCTGCTGTGGGAACGCTATGGGCTGGACGGCAATGCGCTTACCATGAATTTCAACAGGCTTCTCCTGGATTCAGTGGTGTTTTCTTTGGGCCTCGCTTCGCATTCCACTTCAAAAAGCGGTTTTTTTAGCTACTCGGATGTTGTTCAGCAACTCTATACAGGTACGTTGAAAAGAGATTCCAGCAACGTTCCATTGGAAGGTAGAAACCTGGCTTACAATTCCATTCATTTTGTCCCAGCTATAACCTGGGTTTTTCCACGCTCAAGCTTTACTGCGCAAATGAGCCACTTGTATCTGAATAACGACGACGCAACCAGAGACTTGATTAAGAAAAGCGATATAGGCTATTCCATATCGTTTTTGCAACCTCCTTATAAAATCAAAGGCGATGCGAGCTTTTACAGATTCCTTTGGAATTACGATTTCTTGCCTAATTGGAAACTGAGCTTGTCACACCGCTTTGCGGATATGGATATTCTGGATAAACACACTGCGCAAACCGGCGAGGCAAGAATTGCGCATAAAACCTTTTTAAATCCTTACATAAACATCAATTATGAATATTTGAGAAACGAGGATTCTTCGTTTTACCAAGACAGGCAGTTGGCTATGCTCGGCATAAAAGATACCTTGTGGAGAATTGCTTTCAGCGGGCAGTCCGGTTTGCAGAGAAATGCTTCCGCTTTTGATTCCGTGGATTTTGCCCCTGCGCTTTATTTGGGCGCAACCCTGTTTTTGCCCTGGCATTTGCAGCTTAGCACATTTTTCCAAANAGATACCCGCTTCCCGGATATGCATGAAACTCGCACTTTGCGAGAAGGCAGAATTATGCATCCGAATATGAATTTAAAANCGGAAAAAAGGCAAAGAAACGAAACGAATATAGAGTATAGACTGAGCAAGCATTTCTTTTATGCGCTTGGCTTTCGCTACGAGATTGCTCAAAACGCTATCAAACCGTTCTGGGCTGTTCCCAGATATGATTTATTGGACTCGCTTCCGGCAGACTCTGCATTTAGATGGGCTAATGCACATCAAATTGAGAGCAATGAACTTTTTTGGCGGATAGGCTTTGAACTCGGGAACTGGCGCTTTTATGGCGAGCAGGGAAAAACTATTTTACGCACGCCAATAAGAGATGTGCCATCGAGATATTACAAGGGCATGGCTTTTTGGAGCAATCGGTTTGTGGAAGATCGCTTGAAAGTAACCTGCCAGTTTGATGCGGACTGGTTTGGCGACAGATGGGATTATGGTTTGGAAAGTGCGAAAGACTTGGAAGGAGATTCTCTTACGGTTATTGCGCGTCCGATTAAGCTGAAAAAATATCTCTCGCTGAATTTTAAAAGCACCATGCAAATACAGAATTTTATCCTTTACATGAGAATGGAAAATATGAACCACAGCCTAATGGAACCGGAAGTTGGCTACACCCCGCCCGGCGTAAGATTTGCNTATGGAATTGGCTGGCAGCTAGGAGACTGAAATGCGTTTAGACAAATATTTGCAATCNAAATACCCNGAATATTCGCGCACGGATTTGCAAAAAATCATCGCTGAGGGCAAGGTTTTGCTAAACGGAAANCCGTTGCCGAAAAATTTTCGGGTACCGGAAAATGCGGAGATAGAAATTCTGCAAATGCCNGAAAAAAAGGAAAGCTTTCTGGAACCGGAAAACATAGAATTGAACATCGTTTTTGAAGACGATCATTTAGCGGTGATAAATAAACCGCGCGATATGGTGATGCATCCGGGAAACGGCATAAGCAAAGGCACTTTGGCCGCTGCTCTGCTATGGCATTTCCAAAATTCTCTTTCAAAGGTAAACGGTCCATTGCGCCCGGGAATTCTGCATCGCTTGGACAAAGACACTCCTGGTTTATTGGTTGTTGCAAAAACAGACTTGGCGCACAGAGAATTAACCCGTCAACTTGAAGAGCGGACTTTGGAGAGAACCTACAGAGCCATAATTTGGGGAGTTTTACGCGATTATGAAGGTTCCATAAATGCGCCAATGGAGCGCGACCCAGAAACCGCTTGAAAATGGCAGTGCAGCAAAGCGGAAAATCTGCAATCACAAATTACAAGACTTTGGAAACATTTGGCATAGCCTCTTTAGTGGAATTCAAACTGGACACAGGCCGAACTCATCAGATTCGAGTTCATGCTCGTTATCTAGGAAATCCTGTTATAGGCGATCCGCTTTACGAAGGCAGAGAAGAAAGCGCAAAGAGAATAGACACAATTTACCAGCCGCTTGCGCAGTCGCTTTTGAAAATAGCTTCGTCTCAGCTTTTGCAGTCGTACAAAATAAAATTCAAGCATCCGAAAACAAAAAAGACAATGGAATTCAAAATAGAAGAAGACGAGCCTCAGAAAAGCGCATTGGAATTATTGCGGCGTGAAACTACCAATGCCAATACTCCCATGCAATTATTTCAGCCTCCGCAAATATTTGCCAATCCCGATGATATTGAATTGCCGATTGAAGAAGAGGAAGACGAAGGTCCTATAGCGATTCGCTTAACTCGTGCCGAGCGTTATGCTGCAACAAAGATAAAGCGAGCGTTGAAAAAAGAGCGTGAGCTTTTGCGCTTAAAAGCAAACGCTGAGAAAAAAGGCATCGAATGGGTTGAGCCTGGCAAAGAGAATCATAGGATGGAGTGATTTTTGAGCGAAATTCGCCTATTATTCTCCCTTGACAAATCTCATTATTTTTTCTATATTTTAATATACGAGGAAAGCTGAAAATCGGGTAAAAGAGTAGGCAAAAAACAAGAGGTTTATTATGAAAACAAACTTTTTCTCTTTGACAATGTCGGTTAGCTTACTGGCATTTGGATTCAGTCTCATATCTTGCGGCCCATCAAAAGCTGTATTAGCAATACAGGCGGCAGCTTCCATTGAGGAAGTTCAAGGTCTTGAAAATAAACTGATATGGCTACAGGCAAATGCGAAACCAGACGGCAATTATATAATTGAAATAGATTCCGATGAAAAAATTACTGGTTCTGGACGGTCCTGCTCCGAACTTCGCAAAGGCACGATAACTCTAAGAGGTGTTGGAGCAAATCGAACAATTTCTCATGCCTCTGATTTGTTTGGTGGCTGTCCGCATTCAATGTTTTATGTGGGTAATGGTGCAACATTGGTGCTAGATAATAATATTACCCTCAAAACAGGACACTGTTCTATGACAATGGTTGTGGTTTCCGAAAGAGGAACGCTTGTGATGAATGAGGGGTCAGCTATTATTGGCGGTCGTAATCAAAATGGGGGCGGGATATATGTCGGTGACGGTACCTTTCTTATTAAAGGCGGAACTATATACGGCAATACAAGTCGCCGACCTTATACGGTTGGAGGAGGGCAATCTGCTGGAAAGTATTTCGTGAGACCCAACGAAAGCATTGGTGGTGGCGGAGTATGGGTGTCTCCTAACGGAACATTTATCAAAACCGGCGGCACAATTACAAACAATTCGGTAGAAGATATTAGAAGAGAATTTCTTTTCAAATATGAGGATTCTTATGGACGGGTAGATACTGACCGCATGGAAATAAGAATACCGGCCGATGAAAAAAAAGGACCTGAATTATCTATGGCGAAGGGTCAGATAAAAACAGGGGGAGGACGGAAGTTTATACAAGAGCAAGGATATGCACCAGTCAATGGTTTTGGTAGCCAAATATACTTTGACGGCAAAAACCCCAGAGCCATAGACGACGCTGTTGGAC
>WQSA01000170.1 GCA_009788135.1 Candidatus Fibrimonadales bacterium | reverse complement strand
GGAATTTTTGCGTTTCAAGAAATACCCTGCATTGCGATAACGGCAAGCGATATGTTTTCAAATTTAATGACAGGCATAACGCATACAAAAAATGACAGAGCAGAGTTGGTGGATTTGAAATTATTGGAGAAATTTAGCGGAACTGTGGTGGGTGTTTTGAAATCCTTTCAGGGCTAGAGAGGGAGAGGCCTTACGTATTTTATATATTTCCTTTAAAAACCCAAGGAGAAAAGATATGCCTGAAATCAGGGATTACAAAAAGGTAATAGAAGTTTTATGTGGCATTCAATATACCATAAAAATGAGCAAAAATGGAAAAAGTGTGCCCAAAGGCTATTTTGATTATGTTGTTCCGCCGTTGGAAGGCTTTTGGTGGCTGGATAACAGCAAAGATTTTTCCGTTGAAAATAAATCAAAATTGAAAACGATTTTGAGAGTGCCTGTGAAGGGGAAGTAATAATAACCATGCGTAGAAAAGACCGAGAGATTACGGATATAAACGGCATTGAAGAAATTTTGCTTCAATGCAAAACTTGCCATGTCGCAATGGTTGATGATGGCGCACCTTATGTTGTGCCGTTGAGTTATGGGTATAGAATTCTTGGAGGAAACACATTGGAGCTGTATTTCCATAGCGCATTGGAAGGCAGAAAACTTGACATTCTGAAACGCAACAACAAGGTATGTTTTGAAATGTCGCATGAAGGCGTGCCGATTCATTCAGAAAATCCATGCAGCTCTGGCTATTATTTTGCAAGCGTTATAGGATTTGGGGAAGCCGTGTTTATTGATGATCTCAACGAAAAATGCAGCGCGTTATCGGTTATGTTCAAGCACCAAGCTGGCAGGGATGTTGCATTTTCCGAAGAGCAAGCCAAAAATGTCTGCGTATTCAAGATTGTATCAACAAACTTTACGGGGAAGAAAAAACCGCAACTACCTTAGATTTTTCGCTCGCAGGCGCAAATGGCTACGAAGGTTTTAACGTTTTCTATTTTCCCCCTTATGTCAGACGGCATTGTTGTAACCGGTACCTTCACGGACGATTCATTTGCAATGGACGTTGCGCAGTTTTTAGGATTGCGCGGCGATATTGCAGACGAAGTCTCGCTCAAAACTTATGCTAATAGCGAGTTTTGCCCACGCTATATCTCAGATATCGAAGACCTTGAACGAGTAGGTCGCTACCTCGAGGGCAAAGTCGTAATAATATGCTCAGTCTCGCTCTCAACAAGAAGCAGAAACGACTGCGCAATGCGCAATATGATTCTCGCAAGAGCCGCAAAAGACAACGGCGCAAAACAAGTCGTTCTGGTTGAACCGGATTTGTTCTACTCAGCGCAAGACAGAGGCGCATACCGCTTTGGAGATATTGAAAAAGACAGAGATATTTCAGATTTGAAAAAATTCGACGGACAGGCTTTCACATCGCTGCTCTACGCAAAACTCCTGAAAGAAGCCGGTGTTGATACCGTTATAACAGTCCACAACCACTCCGTAAAAGTAGAGGTTCTTTTCAGAGATACATTCAAAGGCGACTTCCACAACCTTGTGCCCGCAGAAATTTATGCGCANTACATCAAAACNTCNGATTTTGTGCAAGCNGGCAAAGACGGAGACAATCTGGTAATAGTTTCCCCAGACAAAGGAGCCGCGCCCTTTGGCAACAGAGTGCGAGAAGCCCTGGCCCTCAGCGATTGCAAACGAGTTATCCTTGACAAAAAACGCACAGGCGAGCGTGAAGTGAGCATGAATTTGAACCAAGCCAGCGAAGTTGACATAGATTACCTCAACGGAAAAGACGTAATTATCCTTGACGATATGGTTCGCACAGGCTCAACCATTGTCGAATGCTGCGAATATCTGAAAAACAAAGCGAACCCGCGCAGAGTCTGCTTTGGCGTAACGCATTTCTATTCCAGCCCGGAAGCTCGAGAAAAACTTAACAGCCCATTCATAGATGAAATTATGACCACCAACACGCTGCCGGATATTCTAAACCGAGACTGCCAAGGCCGCTTGCGCAGAAAAATGGTAGTGCTAAAGCTTGGCCAGTGGATAGCTCGCTACGTTCTTCGCATGTTCGATATGGATTACAGCTACCTGAGCAAGCAATTCTACATGGTGGACATGTCGTCCAAAAATCCACGCTGGCCGCCGCCGAGCTTTTTGAAATAAATTTTCAAAAGCTTTTCCGCTGCTGCGAAAGGGCTTTCTTCGCCTTCCAAAACGGCATTTTCAAGCACGGGCAATTCNTTTGCNATAACAGGATTATTGTAAAAATCNGATATTATNCTCTCCCGAATTCTGCTCTCCATCCAGTTTTTCTGCTGCTCTTTTCTGTGCTGGAAAAACCAGCCNTTCTGCTTTACAACGCTTTCAAAATCGCTTATCATTTTCCAAACGTCAAGCAAGCCATCTCCGGTTACNGAAGAAGTCGCTATCACGCGCGGAGCCCAATTGTAAGAGGTNGCCGGGAATAAATGCAATGCGCCCTGATATTCGGAACGGGCACTCATCGCTTTTGCAACGTTTTCTCCATCGCATTTTGTTATAGCCATGCCATCGCACATTTCCATTATGCCGCGCTTTATGCCCTGCAATTCATCGCCGGCGCCTGCGAGCATCAAAAGCAAAAAGAAGTCTGCCATGCCATGCACAGCGGTCTCGCTTTGCCCAACGCCAACCGTTTCTATCAAAATTACGGAATAGCCAGCCGCTTCGCAGAGAAGTATGGATTCTCTTGTTTTTTGAGCTACGCCGCCAAGCGATGTGCCTGAGGGCGAAGGTCTTATAAAAGCATCAGTGTTTGCGGATAGCATATTCATTCTTGTTTTGTCGCCCAGAATGCTGCCTTTTGTACGCTGGCTCGTGGGATCTATTGCCAGCACTGCTATTTTTTTACTGTGTTCTTTGATTAAATAAATGCCAAACGCTTCTATAAACGAGCTTTTGCCCGCTCCAGGGCTGCCCGTGATGCCTATTCTCAAAGAGTTTCCGGAATGCGGCAAGCATTTCTGAATCAGCTCCTGAGCCTTCTCCTGATGCTGAGGCAAGCTGCTTTCCACAAGCGTTATGCCCTTGGCCAAAGCTACGCGATTTCCGCTGAGTATGCCGCTGAACAGTTCTTCAACGCTGGATTCTTTGCGGAGCCGCTTTGCTGCGAGCACCGCTTCTATATTAGGATTTACAAGGCTTTTATCTGCCACTCCCCTAGATATGGAAAGGCTCATTTCTTAACAGGTTTAATATCGAGCAATTCCATTTCGTAAACTAACATGGAGTTTCCTGGAATCACCGGAGGGCTGCCACGTTCGCCGTAGCCCAAATCAGCCGGAATCCATACTTTAACCTTCTGGCCTTTTTTCATCAAGCGCAGCATGTCAATCCAGCCTTTGATCAATCTGCCTTCGGTAACAGTAACAGCTAGGGGCTGATTACGTTTAACAGAGCTGTCGAATTCCGTGCCGTCCAGCAATGAACCGGAATAATGAACGCTTACGGAATCTCCATCTTGGGCTACCGCACCGGTGCCCTCCGAGAGCACTATGTATTGCAAGCCGCCTTCTGTGGTGATAACTCCAGCCGCGCTTTTGTTTTGCTCAAGGAATTCGTTTTGCTTGGCCAGATTTTCCACGGCTTTGAGCGAATCCTTTGCAATGCGGTTTTTGCGCATTTCCGTCATAAGGTCCTGCATAGCGACCATCACCTGACTGTCATTCATGAGAGGCGGTTTTGTGGAGTCCATTTGGTCTTTTATACCTTGCATAATCATGGAAATATCCAATTCAGCATCTATCTGCTTGATTGCTCTGCCCATGTCTGCGCCAATTGCATAGCTGTGTTGGCCTTTTGGCGTTTCAACAGCAGCTTTATTTTTAGCGTCCTGCTGTTTTTGTTTGTCTGCGACTAAATCGCAAGACATAAAGCTCAAAAGAGCCACGGAAATGAGAATTATTTTTTTCATGATAGTAATATAGTAAATTGATTTTTCTATATTTCCGCTATGAGCAACATTCCTATTAACGTCACTGTCAGGCACTTAGAGGAGCCTGCATCTAAATTCCAGCCAGTTATCCAAACCGAACTCGGTAAATTGGAATCTCATTTTTCCAATGTTACCGATTTTTCCGTTGTGGTAGAAGGCATTTCAAAAGTCGCAAACGGCGTTGAGCATAAACGCAAAGTCGATATAACCGCTTCAATTAAGGGCAATGCGCTTGCAGCTTCCGCAGAAGAAGAAAATTTTGGCAAAGCTCTGGATGTGGCTATTTCAAAAATAAAAGCGCAACTTTCAAAGCACGTCGATAAATCCCGCGAATTCAAAAGCATACCAACGGCCGAAGCAGTTAAATAAAATGCAATGCGAGCACTTCAAAGCCTCTTCCGGAGCCTTGAGCGCACGCATACGCAGCGATACCTTTGAACGGCTTTTGCACAGCGCAATAAAGCCGGAACAGGAACGAGACTGGTTCAGACCAAAAAACATCTCCAGCGTGATCTTTGCCTTTGGCACAGGTCT
>WQSA01000169.1 GCA_009788135.1 Candidatus Fibrimonadales bacterium | reverse complement strand
CCAGGCGCAGGCGGATTTTCACCTTTGACTATGGCATCGTAAATTTTGTTCCTGCCTATAATATCATCAGATTTAACAGTCAGCAATTCTTGCAATGTGTATGCCGCACCGTAAGCTTCCAAAGCCCACACTTCCATTTCTCCGAATCTCTGGCCGCCAAAATGCGATTTTCCGCCAAGGGGCTGCTGAGTTACAAGAGCATAAGGACCTGTGGAACGTGCGTGTATTTTGTCTTCAACCAAATGGTTGAGTTTAAGCATATACATTATGCCTATTGTAACATCGTTCAAGAAAGGCTCTCCAGTGCGGCCATCGTAAAGAGTCGCTTTTCCGGTTATGCCGTTTGCAGGAACGTTTCTTTCGTACTTGCTCTTGAATTCATTTTTCTCTCCCTCTGCCCACGAGCTTTCCGAAACTTTTACAATGGGATTCTTGATATAGGCTTTTTTAAGCTCGCTTTCTATGTTTTCAAAAGCAACTCCATTGAACACTGGCGTTTCCACTCGAATGCCAAGAGCGGCGGCAGCCCAACCCAAATGCACTTCCAAAACCTGACCCACGTTCATACGCGAAGGAACGCCAAGCGGGTTCAAAAGTATTTGGACGGGTCTTCCGTCTTCGGTAAAAGGCATATCTTCAACAGATACTATTTTAGCCACAACGCCTTTGTTTCCGTGGCGACCAGCCATTTTATCGCCTATGGAAAGGCGGCGCTTTTTGGCTATGTAAACTTTGACAACCTTGAATACGCCAGGCTTAAGTTCATCGCCCTTGTTAACCTTGTCTATCTCTTTTTCTTTCAAATCGTTCAGTTCCGCAATGCGGCGATTAGTTGTGCTGAGCAAGGAACTGACTTCTTCTTGAGCAGCGCTGTCGTTGTTGCAGAACTCGGAAGAAGAAACAAGAAATGAGAAATCTGTTTTGTCCAAAAGCTCTTTTGTCCACTTTTTGCCAGCAGATATAACAATTTCGTTCGTAATGCTATTGCGAACATCTCCGCTTGTTTTATCCAAAAGCAAACGAACAAGCTCTGGCTTGCGGGAAGTCTCTATGGATTTCGTTTTTTCTTCGTAGTCTTTTGCTATCGAACGAATTTTGCTGGCAAGATCTTCGCGCTGCTTCAATTCTTCTTCTTTTGTATTTGCACGGCTTTCCCTGCGCTGGAATATCTGCGTATCTATAACAATACCCTTTACGCCGCTTGGAATGCGAAGCGAAGAATCGCTTACATCGCCAGACTTTGAACCGAAAATAGCTCTGAGCAGTTTTTCTTCTGGAGTTAATTCAGATTCGCCTTTTGGCGTAACTTTTCCAACAAGAATATCGCCGGGGCGAACTTCCATGCCAACCCGAACAATGCCGTCTTCGCCAAGCTGATGGCGATCCTTTTCGCTGACGTTTGGAATATCGCGGGTTATTTCTTCCTTTCCGCGCTTGGTTTCGCGAACTTCAATTTCGTATTCTTCAATGTGAATGGAAGTGAAAGTATCGTTGATAGCAAGTTCTTCGGAAATTATAATTGCATCTTCGTAGTTGTAACCTTGCCATGGCAAGAATGCAACGCGAATATTTTTGCCCAAAGCGAGCTCTCCGTTATCGGTAGAAGCTCCGTCTGCAAGAACATCGCCAGCCTTGACTTTTTCACCAGATCTGCAAACAGGTTTCTGGTTTATGCAAGAATCCTGATTGGAGCGCTCAAACTTGCGCAGATCGTAAATATCATGCGGAGGAAGCCCTAAAGTCTCATGGTTTTCCGCCGATTTATCTCTCAAAACTTCTATGCGAGTGGAATCCACAAAAGTTACAACTCCATCGTTTTTAGCTCTTATCAAAGTACCAGAGTCAAGCGCAACTTTTCTCTCCAAACCTGTTCCAACAATAGGAGCTTCGGAACGAAGCAAAGGCACAGCTTGGCGTTGCATGTTAGAACCCATAAGAGCGCGGTTTGCATCATCGTGCTCAAGGAATGGAATCAAGCCCGCCGCAACAGACACAATCTGCATAGGCGAAACATCCATTAAATCAACTCTCTGTATTTCAGCGTTTTCGGCCTCTTCTACGGAAATTTCGCTAATGTTAGGCAAGCTTGGGAATTCGCCCTCGGCTCTGACCAAAACATGCTCGCCGTCAAACCTCTTGGTTTTGGTGTCTAAAATAGAACTTGCAGGAGCAATTCTGTAATGGTCTTCTTCATCTGCGGTCAGGTACACAATCCATTCGGAAACCACCATTTGAATGGTTGGACTTGTTTGCGCAAAATCTGCGGATCCGCCTTCAACGAAAACGCCATTCTTCATTACTTTGCGCTTGTTTCCAAAATTAAATTCAAAGCTTTTATTGCAAAACAAATCAAAAAGCTCCAGCTGCCTGCCAGAGAACTTTTTGCGAGCGGCTTTTATTTCGTTTTCGCTCAATTCTGTTTTGGCCAAAAGCTGCCTGTCTGCATCGCCAAAGAAATTTTTCATTATTCCAGCGTGCCATTTTGCCTCCGGGAATTCATAGGTTTTTCCGGAACTATCCTTGAATTGCAATAAACCAACAATTCTGTAAGGAGTTTCTATAAAACCAAAGTGATTCACAATGGAGAAGGTGGCAAGAGAATTTATCAAACCGATGTTTGCGCCTTCAGGAGTTTCAATTGGGCACAAGCGACCATAATGCGAGTGATGAACGTCGCGCACTTCCAATCCCGCTCTATCTCTGGACAAACCGCCAGGGCCAAGCGCGGAAATTCTGCGCTTGTTGGTCAATTCCGAAAGCGGGTTTATTTGATCCATGAATTGCGAAAGCTGGCTGGAGCCAAAGAATGAGGCAACCATGCTGTTCACCGTTCTGGAATTTATAAGTTCCGTTGGAGTTAAAATGCCTTCCTTGTCGCGAGAAGAGAAATTCTCCCTTACTGAGCGCAAAATACGGCTAATGCCAACTGAAATCTGGTTTGCAACGAGTTCGCCAACGGAGCGAATGCGGCGATTTCCCAAATGGTCAATATCGTCAAAGGAGTAACCTTCTTCTTCGTTGTACAAACCAATCATATATTTAATCACGCTCACAAAATCTTCTTCTGCAAGAGTCATGCTGTCTTTAATATTTTTAAATTTTTGCGGATCTGTGTTTGCATGAACCTTGGCATTTAAGCGATAGCGGCCTAGCTCGCCAATTTCATAACGTTTGCGCTCAAAAAAAAGATTCTCAAAATGTTCTTTTGCTGCTTTTGGATCTGCGGCAGGCTGCGACCTCGTTATCTGGTAAATACGCTCATGGGCCACTTCCATATAAGACTTTCTCTTTTCTTCTTCTTTTTCTTTTCTGGGATCTTTTATATCGTCATTGGCCAAAGTATTGTGTATGAGGTTTTCTCTCTCTATGTTTTCTTTTATCACCTGAACTTCGTTTATGCCAGCTTCAAGCAGTCTTTGGCAGGTATCTGCATCCAAAACGGAATTTGCCAAAGCTATTATTTCGCCGTCTGCGCTAACAGCATCTTTGAAAAGAGCCCTGTTTGAATAATCTTCATCTACTATTAACTTCAAGGCTTCGCCGTTATGGAAAAGTTCTAGAATCTGCGCATTTGTTTCATAGCCAACGGCGCGCAAAAGCACGGTTGCCGGCAATTTCTTTTTGCGATCTATCAACATATAGAGAACATCGTTCTCCGTATTGAATTCAAGCCATGAACCTCTATTGGGTATTATGCGGCTTTGGAAAATAGTTTTACCGTTCGGAAGCTGTTCCGAATCAAAGCTAACACCGGGAGAGCGGTGCAACTGGCTTATCACAACTCGTTCGGCGCCGTTTATTATAAAAGTGCCATTCTCGGTCATAACAGGCAAATCGCAAAAGAACACATCGTTTGCAATCTGTTCCTGCAATTTCTTTTCTTCGCCGTCTTCTTTGAACGTTTGAAGCTTCAAGTGAGCTGTAAGCTGGCGAGAATAAGTGACTCCGCGCTCTCTGCATTCCTTTATGGAATACCTCGGCATAGTCAGAGCGTAATGGCTATAGCTTAACACCAAAAGCTTTTTCGCATCGGACACGTCCTGAAAGGCATCTCTGAACACACGCTCAAGACCCTCGTTGCGCCTTTCTTTTTCAGGAACTCCGGCTTGCAAAAAGCGCTCGTAAGAAGCTTTTTGCATTTCCAAAAGATCCGGCAATTCCAAACGGAATTCATTGGATGAATAGGATTTCCGTTCTACCATGGATAACCTCGCCCTAAAAGATAAATGGAACCTGCGCATTNGCGCAGGCTATGTAAAAAGGAATTTTTAGGAGTGGCACGCATTATTTCAGCATGACCTTTGCTCCAGCCGCCTCCAAATCTTTCTTAAGCTTTTCAGCTTCGTCTTTCGGCGCCGCTTCCTTAATTACGGCGTCGGCTTTCTCTGTCAAAGCTTTTGCTTCTGCAAGCCCAAGCCCTGAAATAGCAGCACGTAAAGCTTTGATAACGTCTAACTTCTTAGCACCGCATTCAACCAGCACAACATCGAATTCTGTTTTTTCTTCAGCTGCTGGAGCCGCACC
>WQSA01000168.1 GCA_009788135.1 Candidatus Fibrimonadales bacterium | reverse complement strand
TTGGGAAGCTCTATGCCAACTGCAGACTTGCCTGGTATAGAAGATATAATCCTGACAGAAGCTACTTTAAGCGTTAACGCCAAATCATCTGCCAAGCTTTCAAATCTGGAAACCTTTACGCCCGGCCCAGGCTCTATCTCAAAGCGAGTGATTACAGGCCCGGTCATAATGCCTGTCACTTTGCCTTTCACTTTAAAATTTATCAACTGCGATTCTATATTCTTCCCTATCTCCTCAAGCTCTTCTTTGGTGTAATCTATAGTCTGGTCCGGCACGGGGGCCAAAATATCCGCAAGCTGAGGGACGTGGTATTCATCATATTTTGTAGGGTCTTTGACTTCTGTATTTAATTGAGAGTTGAGAGTTGAGAGTTGAGAGTTATCTTCATGAGTTTCGCTCTGTTCTTTCACTCTCCACTCTCCACTCTCCACTCTCAACTTTTCAATCTCAATTATCCGCTCTTCTTCATCCTGCTTTGCAAGCAGACCTTCTATCTTAAGCTCTTTGTCTTTTTGATCTTCCCAATCGTTTATGTCTTTTATGCGCTGATAATCGGCAAGCTCGTCTCGCAGGCGGCGAATTTCGCGCGGGTCTGTGGTTGTAGCCAGCAGATGGTTTATTCTCTCTATTTCATCTGTTGGGAGAATTTCGCTTGAAATTGGTTTGAACGGATCTCTGTGAAATGTCAAATCTTGTTTTTCCCGTTTCCCAAACGGAGAGCCTTTTGCCGGTTTTATTTCGCCCAGCTTAACCGCAACAAAATCACCTGTGTCGTGTACTTTTATATAAGTTGTGGCTTCCGGAACTTTTCTTGAAAAGTCCAGCTTGTAAAGAAGAATTTGAACGCCGAGCTTTATTGTTTTTGCGAATTCAAACAGATGCTTTGGCCTTAATCCAAAACAAAAGCTAGTCATGATAATGCCCAAGCCAGAGCAGAACAACAGCCCGCTAGTTTCTTGTCCAAAGATTGGCGGAAAAGCTCTTTTAACCAAAAACAAACCTATAAAACCTGCGTATTCGTTTGAAGCCAATCTGAAATTGAACGGAACCCCTTTGAGAGTGTCTGGCATTATCACTGCTAAAATCACGCTGACAAACACATATAACAGCAAGAATCCGCACGCCCAGTGCCCAAACGGAATAATGCTTTCCTTTGGCTGGCTCAGTACTTTTTTCAGAAACATCCAGCATAAAAAAGAAACATACGCTGCGAGCAGCAAAAACAGCGGAAACGGTCCAAATAACGTTAATTGAAATTTTGCGATTTTTTCTGCATGAGGACCAAAGCCACCAGTCAAAGACATTACGGAAATCAAAAACAGAAGAAGCAAAAGAATAAATAAAAACACTATCTCAAAACTTCCGCCAGTATTGGAGGAAGTTTCTGCAGGAGTCGCAATTGTCGCAGTTCTAGGCTTTCTTTTATTTTTCGGCGGAACTTTTGGCATGAAGAGTAAATATAGAATTCACCGAGCTTGCATAAACGCCCACCAAGCAAAGAGCTACGCAAATCGCAAATGTAAATCTCCAGCTCTGCATAAAATTTCCGAACAGCGAAACGGACATTATGGCAATGCCCATGCTCAGCGCTTGCCCCGTTAGCCTCATTGTGCCAACAGTCGCAGATGCCTGGCTCATAAACTTGTTCTCCACGGAACCCATAATCACTTTGGTATTGGGCGAACAGAACAATCCAACGCCGAGCCCCAAGAACAGAAGCATCGCTATTATCGCAAAAATCGGAGTCTCCGAGCCTACAAAAACAAGCCCAAGCAAACCTATAGCGTTTAACCCCATGCCGAGCATAGCAATTTTAGATGCCTCAAATTTATCTGCAAGCCTGCCGGCATAAAGAGCAGACACCGATTGCACCAGCGCAGAAGCGACAAAAATCAAACCGGAAGTTCTCGCATCAAATCCGCGTTCAAATTGCAGGTAGAGGCTTACCATAAAGAAGAGCGCCATTGTTGCCGCATAGCTCAAAAACGCAGCAAGCGAAGCAAATGCAAAAACCTTATTGCTGCTGAATAGCCGTACTTGAAGCACCGGCTCTTCTTTTTTCTTTTCGTAATTATAAAAGAAAATGAACATGAGAATTCCCGCAATCATCAAAATCCAGGAAAACTCCGAGAACCCAAAGACAAGGCAGAACAGCGCCAACCCGTAAACCAATGAACCGATTTTATCAAAGCCTTTGTCGCTATGCGCAATCCATTCCTGCTTGATTAAAAAAGGAACGCTGAAAGCCTGAACTATAAGGATTATGCCCGGTATGTAGAACACGCTTTCCCAGCCCAGATAATGCGTTAGCATTCCGCCGAAAAAAGGGCCGAGCGCAAGAGCCAGGTAAACAACGGAGGTTATTATGCCCATAGCGGAGCCTCGTTCATGCGGCTCGTAAGTTGCAGACAGAATGGCTAAATTTGTGCTGAACACCATTGAAGCGCCGATACCGGAAAATACTCTGAAAACGATAAGCGAAGCGAAGTCCCACGCAAATGCACAGGCTACGGAAGAGACTCCAAAAAGCGCAACTCCGCATAAAAACATCCTTTTTCTACCTATAGAATCAGAGATTTTTGCAAGCGGAACCTGAAACATCGCTGTTGCAATTAAAAACGCGGAATTGATCCAGCCAAGCTGTTTCACATCCAATCCAAATGCCTGCCCAATCTCAGGAAGCGCCAAATTGAGCGCAGAACCCATATATGGAACCAGAAACGATGTTATGCAGAGCGTAAAAAGCACTGCGAATTTGTTGTTTGACATTTTGGTACGGGTAAAATAAAAAAATATATATTATAATTATGCGTAAAACTCTTCCTATCCTCCTGTTGCTCTTCATTTCCCTGCAAAGCGTCTTTGCTGCAGGGGCTTTCACAGCGGACCAGTATAAGAAAGCTCTTTGGATGGTCACGCGCTTCTACGGTGCGCAGAGGTCTGGAAATGGCCCCAACTGGCTGCTTATGGACCATACGCATAACGTCAGTTTTATAAAGGATGCCGATGGCTCGCGCAATTTGGTTGGCGGATGGTTTGACTGCGGCGACCATGTGTTGTTCGGGCAAACTTTCTTCTATTCTGCATACATGCTCGCTCTGGCATACGAGATGTTTCCTAAGGGCTTCCGCGATTTGTATCATGGAAATGACTACAGCGATTACGCAGAATCAAAAAACTGGAGCATGGCAGGCGGCAAGCCCAACACAACCCCTGATCTTTTGGAAGAACTCAAATATGCAACCGACTGGATAATCAAAGCTACGCCTGACGAAAATACTTTCTATTACCAAAAGGGAGATGGCGACAAAGACCACAAGTACTGGGTGACCGCTGGATTTATGTCCACTCTGCCTAATAATGATGGCGGCGAGAGCGACAAACCTCGTGATATAAGCAAAAACCCGGAAGATGGAGTTATGGCATCCTTTGCGGCCTCAACCCTCGCTATAATGTCAAAAATATATCGCAAATACGATGCGGAATACGCAGACTCATGCCTCAAGCACGCAAAGAATGCTTACGGCTATGCGAGCAAGAAAAAAAACAATTCAATAGGAGCGGGCGGATATTACCAAGCGCATAAAGACCCTCAAACAGTATTTGTAACCGCTGCATCGGAAATGTATCTTGCAACCAACGAAAATACATACCTGAATGCTATTGATAATAGCCAGATAAAAGGCAGTTGGCATGTTCTTGATTACGCAAACACTCACGACCTAGCAGCTTACGCTGCAGCGAGAGCAGTTTCAGCACAAAGAACCGCTCACCTTAAACTTATGCTAGACGAATTCGTGACTAAATACGTACGAGAAGTCAACTCCGAAAAAGTTACGAATCTCGGTGGCGGCTGGGGCCAGCTGCGCTACGCCGGCAACACAGCATTCTCGGTGGCACTCTACTCGCTGGCAATGAACACCAGTCAATACGATCAATTCATCTACGATCAGATAGATTATGTTCTAGGCAACAACAGCGCCAAGCAGTCATTCATAGTCGGGTTCTGCGAAGGTTGCACCAAACAACCAAAACTCCCTCATCACAGAAATGTCTTTCTCAGAGATGATAATCCCGATGACTCCGAAAAAGAGAGAATGACTATCCCAGAGAGAAATAAATATTTCGGACAGTTAATGGGCGGAACCAGAGTCTCCAGCCAATACACCGAAAGCGTAACCGACTATACAAATACCGAGGGCGGCATAGACTACAACGCCGGCCTTGTAGGAGCTCTTGCCTATGTAGTTGCAAAGCTTGCCCCGGCAGACACATCCAAATTCGGCACTCCGCCAAAAAAACCTAATCCGGAACCTGATCCGGAACCAGAACCAGAACCGAATTCAATAATGTCCAAACCAAATGGACTGCTTGCGCAGAATAGCACAATACGCTTTGCAGGAACCCATGTATTCCCTGCTCAGGGCAAAAGCTTTAGCGTGCAAATCTTCAATTCAAAAGGAAACGTTATCTCCGTTATAAAAAGCAACGGAGAAGCGGTTAAATTCACTCCGCAAAATATGGGAAT
>WQSA01000167.1 GCA_009788135.1 Candidatus Fibrimonadales bacterium | reverse complement strand
TTTTTACAGACAGGTATCTTTGCCCGTCACGCTCATCGGTGAAATATGTTTTTAACACACTGCCTTTGTGGCACAAGCCGTTTTCCACATTGTAACGTGTTACTCCACAGAACGCATAAATCTTGTCCCCTGTACATTCTTCCTCATCCAAGTGTTTCTTGCCACCGCACAATGGCGTTATTTTGTCTCTCCAGCAGAAATGGGTTTCAGGGACATAATCATCTCCATCGCACATCTCATATATATTGTCATTGGAGCAGAACTGGGATTCAATGTCGTAAGCTTCATCTCCGCAAGGCAAATATTTAGTACTGGAAGAGAACTTGCCATCCGCAACGCTGGACGAAGAAGCTTCTTCGCTGGCGGAAGAGCTTGGCGTTTCGCTAGGCGAGCTTAATTGCGCAACGGAGTTGCTGCTGCCAGGTTGCTCGCTGGAAGAAGAAACTTCTAACTCGCTAGACGAAGATGCTTCAAACTCGCTGGCAGACGAGCTGGACATAGCAGCCATCTGCTCTGCCGAAACATGGTTCACAGGTTCAAGGTCGCCTGCGCAGGAGAAAATCAGAATAACCATTGCAGACAAAACTGCCGGGGATTTTTTGGGGAATGAGACGTCAATAGTTTTGATCATGTATGGAAACTAGAAAATTTTCAGACACTTTTTCCTGCAAATTCTCAGGCAAACTGAGAATCTTTGCCTAATCTGTCAACAGTTGTTTGCATTTTGGCACATTTTGCAAAAATGAATATATTTTATAGCACAAATGCAGATTATTTTTTTATTTTTACAGGAGGTTGCATTATGATCGCAAATAGCGATTACGGAACAAAAATGGATGATGTCATTTTAGAATCTCTGAAGCCTCAGGTGGAAGAGATAAAGAAAAGGATTGCGGGCGGCGGCGGCCTCTCGCACGAAGACATCATTACACTGACCCTATACACGCAGGGCAACCACATAAACCACCTGGATATGCGAATGGATTCGCTTTGCGAGGATTTTTCTTCATTGCGAACAGACTTTGCTACATTACGAGCGGATATTTATGAAAAAATGTCTGAACTTCAAACGAGCTTTACCAAAATGACCGCCATAATAGGCAGCATTTGCGCAGCCGCTATAGCCCTAGCAACGGTGATTACAAATATTTTGAACAAGTAGCTATCTCAACATCTTATACGCAGATTCTGCCTGCAAAGTGTCGCCTTGATTGTAAAACGCATGGCCAACGTTTTCTATGCCTATTCTCGCCGAGACACTCCCCGCTTTCATCGCTTTTTGATAATGCTCAAGCGCTTCGTTAAATCTCTTTTGCTTAAAGTAAATCTCCGCCAAATCAAGCTGCAGCTCCGCAACGCCCTTGCCAACCGATATGCCCTGCTCCAATGTCCAAATAGACATCCACGGCGAATTCCCTCTTTCATAAAGATTGGCCAAATATCTGCGAGCGCTGTAATTCTTGCTGTCTAAATACAAACCGTTCTCCATGGAACGAATAGCCGCTTTTAGCGAATCTTGCTGCAAATAATAATAAGACAGCGTATAATACAGTTCAGGCGAAACATTCACGCTCTTTTGCAGAGCTTTTTGCAAAATTTCCGAAGCCAAGTGAAAATCTCCCGTTTGGCGAGCGCACTGCGCAAGACCAAGCCACGCCTCCTGCCTGTCCTGATTCTCATTCAACGTTTGCTCAAAATACCGCTCCGCCAAAACATAAGACTTCAGATTCAAATACGCAGATGCCAAGGCATAATGCAAATGCTCGTTCTTTTCGCCAAGCTCAACTGCCCTGCCGTAATACGCCACCGCTTGCCCGTAATCTTCATACGAAAACGATAAATCGCCCAGCAACACCCAGGGTTTTGCAAAACCTGGCGCAAGCTCGGTCGCTCTTTTATAGGCTACCATCGCAACTTGGTTTTGCTTTAAATGAACAAGAGTATTTCCCAAATTGAACCAGGCATAAGGCTCAAGCTGCCCGTTTTTTATGGCCGCTCTGTACATGGGAACCGCTTCGGAATANTTTCCGGCATCGTAAAGCTCATTCGCTTTTTTAAAATAATCCGTTGACGAAACNGCNAAAACTGCGNAAATTAAAAGCAACGCANCTAAACGCATAACTACGCATTCCGCTTATAATCATCGTCCAATCTTACAATATCGTCTTCTCCGGTGTATTCGCCAACCTGCACTTCAACAATCACAAGCGGCAATTTACCCTCGTTTCTCAAACGATGAACGGTGCCGGCAGAAATATAAGTGGATTCATTTGGGCGAACAAACACCGTTTCTTCGCCAACTGTTGCCGTTGCCATTCCGCTCACAACAACCCAATGCTCCGAACGGTGCAAATGCTTTTGCAAAGAAAGACGCTCCCCCGGATTTACGGAAATACACTTGATTTTAAAATGAGGGCCTTCGTCCAGCACTGTGTAAGTTCCCCACGGGCGAATAACTGTTTGCGGTGAGTGCAGCAATTCAGGATGTTTTTTCTTTAAGGATTCCACCAGCTTTTTCACTTTTTGGCTGCTCGCAAGCGGCGCAACCAAAAGAGCGTCGGCGGTATCCACTACCATCATATTGTTCAAATCTATCGTAGTTATTTGCCTGTCTGAACTCATAACCAAATTATTTTTTGAATCCACTGCCGTTAGAAGCTTGTTTCTGGTATTTCCATTTGCATCGCGAGGCAATTCGCCGTAAAGACTTTCAAAGCTGCCCAAATCTGACCAGCCTATTGAGCATGGAACAACATTGACCTTTTTTGATTTTTCCATAACGGCATAGTCTATTGAATCTGGCGGAATTTCCATCATATCTTCATGATGAATGCGAATCATGGTATTTTCGCGCGCCGCTCTCTCGTGCGCAGATTTGCAAGTAGCCAGCATAGCCGGCGCATATTCGTTGAGCTCGGCTAAAAACACTCCGGCCTGAAAACAGAAAATACCGCTATTCCAGTAAAAATTGCCACTTGCCACATATCTTTTCGCTGTTTCCAAATCAGGTTTTTCAACAAATCTCTTAGCTTTTTCCCCTTCCGCTTCTATATAGCCATAACCCGTATCGGGTCCCGTTGGTTTTAAACCGAATGTAACCAGGTTTCCGGCCTCGGCAAGCTCAGCAGCTCTTTTTACCGCTTCGCAATAACTTTTAGCATCCCTTATCAAATGATCGCTGGGAGAAACCAAAACAATTTCGTCTTCGGGGAGTCCCAAACACGCAAGGGCAATCGCCGGAGCAGTGTTTCTGCCAACAGGTTCCAGCATAAAGGATGTTTTCTGCGCATTTATCTGCTGCAATTGCTCTTTTGCCAAGAAATACTGCTCGGCATTGCTCACAATGCATTGCTCCGGGCAAAAACTGCCGTTCACGCGCACTATATTTTGAAACAGCGAATACTCTCCAAAAAGTTTGACAAACTGCTTGGGCATCAAAGTACGGCTCAATGGCCAAAGCCTTGTACCAGCGCCGCCGCAAAGAATTAAATTTACCATAGCCTAAGTCCTGAATTTGCTCACTATTGAATCCAAATGCTCAGCCATGCTCTTTAAATCCTCCGCCGCAACCTCTAACTTGCCAGAAGTCAAATTAGATTCCTTTGCATCTTCGTACAAAATGCCAACGCTCTCGGAAACATTCTTTGAACCCTGAGCCACGCTGCCCGCATTCTGAGCAGAAACGCTTGCCGATTGCGCTATCTGGTCAACAGCCTCAACCATGCGCTTGGCGCCAGTGCTGGCATGCTCGGCATTGTGCGCAATTTCGTTGTTCACCAAAGTCTGCTGATGAACATTATCCGCTATGGAATCGATAGAGACGTTTATTTTGCTGATTATATCGGAAACNGTGTTTATAACATTCACGGCATTGTTTGTGCCTTTCTGAATGCCCTCTATGCGATTGGAAATATCGTCTGCGCTTTTTGCNCTCTGATTCGCAAGCTCCTTTATCTCTGCAGCCACAACGGCAAAACCCTTGCCGGCCTCGCCTGCGCTCGCCGCCTCTATGGTCGCATTCAATGCNAGCAAATTGGTTTTATCCGCTATTCTTTTGATAATATCGGTCACAAGACCTATTTCTTTTGCNGCCGTTCCCAATTTACTCATAACTTCCGTAGCTTCGCCGGATTTATGCGTAGCTTCTGCGGCTATTTTCCTNGANTCATTTGCATTGCTGGTTATTTGAGCAAAACTGGCACTCATCTCTTCCACAGCGCCTGCCACGGAATCCATATTTGAGCTAACCTCTTCCACCATATTGGCAAGCTCGTTGGCTTTGGCGCTAACCCTGTCCACATCGCTTGCAATGGCCTTTGCGTTTTCGCTGGATTCCTTGGTTGATTTCAAAACTTTTGCGGATTGCTCAAGCGAAGTTTCGGAAGACTGCAGCATCTTGTTAGAATGCCCAAACAAACTCGAAGAAGTTTTCAATAANNTTCTNGCCTCTCCNTGCGTAGTCTTTATTGTAGAGTGCAATTTTTCTATAAGCATATTCAAGCCTTTTGCCATTTGCCCTATTTCGTCTTTTGAGGCAACCTCAAGCCTGATTGT
>WQSA01000166.1 GCA_009788135.1 Candidatus Fibrimonadales bacterium | reverse complement strand
ACGTGTATGGACACTGCTGGCTGATTGTCGTCTGCGGTGCTGAACACCTGGCTTTTGCGAATTGGAATTGTTGTGTTGCGGTCTATGAGTTTTGTCATAACNCCGCCCAAAGTTTCTATGCCAAGCGAAAGCGGAGTCACATCCAAAAGAACCACGTCTTTCAGAGAACTGTCGCCTGCCAAAACTCCGCCCTGAATTGCTGCGCCAATTGCAACAACCTCGTCCGGATTAACGCCTTTGTGCGGATCTTTGCCAAACAATTTTTTAACAGCTTCTTGAACCGCAGGAATGCGTATTGAACCGCCAACCAAAATCACTTCGCTTATATCTGCGGATTTTAGCTTTGCATCGTCCATCGCTTTGCGAACAGGTCCTAATGTTTTTTCCACCAAAAATGCGGTGAGCTGGTCAAACTTGGCGCGAGTGAGCGTTAAATCCAAGTGTTTTGGCCCAGTTGCATCTGCAGTTACAAACGGAAGATTTATATTTGTGCTTGTAGCTGCGGAAAGGTCTATTTTTGCTTTTTCCGCTGCATCTTTCAAGCGTTGCAAAGCCATTTTGTCTTTTTTGAGGTCTATGCCCGGATTGTCTTTGCGGAATTCATCGTTAATCCAGTCGATTATAACTTCGTCAAAGTTATCTCCGCCCAAAGCTGTATCGCCGTTGGTTGCAAGCACTTCAAACGAGTTTTCAAATATTTCCAGAATGGATATGTCAAAAGTTCCGCCGCCCAAATCGTAAACGGCTATTTTCTCATTCTTTTTAGTGTCAAGGCCATAAGCAAGCGCTGCTGCAGTTGGTTCATTGACTATGCGCAAGACTTCGAGACCTGCTATGCGACCAGCGTCTTTTGTAGCCTGTCTTTGAGCATCGTTGAAGTATGCTGGGACTGTGATTACAGCCTGTGTTACTTCTTGCCCCAGATAATCTTCTGCAATTTTTTTCATAGTTTGCAGAACAATTGCCGAGATTTCAGGCGGTGCATATTCTTTGCCGTCAACATCAACGCGTACCAAGTCGTTGCCTTTGCCTACCAAGTGGTAAGGCATATGTTTTTCAGTTTCGGAGCATTCCTCTGCGCGGCGGCCCATAAACCTTTTGATTGAGTAAATGGTTTTTTCGGCATTGGTGATTGCCTGTCTTTTTGCCACATGGCCCACCAAGCGTTCTCCGTTTTTGCCAAANGCNACGATTGACGGAGTTGTNCGAAAGCCTTCGGCGTTAGCGATAACAACNGGCTTTCCGCCTTCCATAACAGATACACAACTGTTTGTTGTGCCCAAGTCTATTCCTATGATTTTTCCCATGGTTTTTCTCCTGTTAAATTTCTATTGCTTCCCTGAAGAAACAATTACCTTTGCTGTTTTCAGCAATTTGTTTTTAATTCTGTACCCCTTTTGATACACCTGAATCACGTTTCCTTCAGGAACGTTTTCGCTAGGTTGTTTCATCAGGGCCTCGTGAAAATTCGGGTCAAAAACTTCGCCAGACGGGTCTATGATTTCCAATCCGAATTCGCTTAAAATTTTATTAAGCTGTTCTTGAATCAGTTTCATGCCTTTTTCAAAAGCTTCCAAATCTCCGCTTTTATTTTCTTCGGCAAAAGCACGGTCAAAGTTATCTTTTACCTCGGAGAGTTTTGTTAAAAGTTTGCCATTCGCAGTGCTTATAAGTTCCAACTGTTCTTTTGCGGTGCGAGTGCGATAATTTTCAAATTCCGCAAACAGGCGCAAGTATTTATCCTGTGCCGCTGCCAGAGCATCGTTTTCTATCGTCTGCTCTTCGGTAGAATTTTCCACCTCTTCAATAAGTTTCTCAACTTCTTCCATGCCTATATTAAGGCAAAAGCTATGCCGAAGCAGAAAACGGCGTTTTTGAGCGAAAAAAGCGGTTTATGGTAGCAGCGCGTTTCATTTTGAAACGTGGAAAGGGGGTGTAGGTGTTGTTTTTTGGAACTAAAGTTACTCCACCTTTGCCGCCGCCTTTCGCCTGTGCTCATCCAGCTCGCTCTTTCTCACTCTCAGAATGTTCGGCGTAACCTCAACGCATTCATCTTCATTTATAAACGTGACGCACTCCTCCAAACTCATTCTGCGATATGGCGTTAGCAAAATATTCTCGTCGCTGCCCGAAGCTCGCATATTCGTTAAATGCTTAGACTTAATCACATTTACAATGATGTCCACATCGCGATTGTGCTCGCCTATAATCATGCCGGCATAAACATCCGAGCCTGGCGGAATAATCATGTAGCCGCGATCTTCCAGCTTCCACAAAGCGTAAGCGCTTGCAACGCCTGGATCTTTTGCTATTAACACTCCGTTTATGCGGCTCGGAATTTCGCCTTTGTGAGGTTGGTATTCCAAAAACAAAGACTGCGAAATAGCATAGCCCTTTGAAAGAGAAAGCAAAATGCTTCTGATGCCTATCAAGCCTCGGCTCGGAACATTGTATTCCAAAAAAACACGATTGTTATCGTCTTGAAGCATATTTACCATCTCGCCTTTGCGGCGGCCAAGCTCCTCAATAACCGCACCGCTGAACTCGGCAGGAACTTCTACTTTGAACTGCTCTATAGGCTCCAAAACTTTTCCGCCTTCGTCTTTTTGGAAAATAACCTGCGGACTGCCTATCGTAAATTCATAACCTTCGCGTCGCATATTTTCAATGAGAATAGTAAGGTGCATAACGCCTCGGCCACTCACGTTGAATGCGCTTGCGCCGTCTGTTTTTTCAACGATAAGCGCAGGGTCTGCCATGCGAGCACGTTCCAAACGTTCCAAAAGATGATTGCCGGTTAAAAATTTACCGCCACCCTTGCCCGCAAGGGGCGATGTGTTTACCGTAAACAGCATTGAGATTGTAGGCGGATCAATATGAATGCGAGGCAGAGACTCAGGCGAATTCACATCCGAAAGAGTATCGCCTATATCAAAAGACTCCAGCCCCGAAAGCAAAACAATATCGCCGGGACCTGCATTTTCTGCGGGTTGCGGAACTATGCCTTCGTAACGCAGAATTTTTTGAATGCGAATATTTTTGAATTTGCCGTCCGGTCTGGACTGAGCAATGGTCAATCCGGCTTTCCAAGTTCCTCTTTGTATTCTGCCCACAGCGAGCCTGCCCAAAAAGGATGAGTATTCAAGAGAAGCGATTTGCAAAAGCGGTGTTCCTGCAGAGTCTCCTTTGGGAGCTGGTATTCGCTCTAAAATCATGTCCATCAATGGTCTGAAATCCGTATCAGGATCGTTCATATTCAAACGGCAAGTCCCTTTGCGACCGCTCGCAAAAACCGCTCCGAAATCCAACTGTTTTTCATTTGCATCCAAATCGCAGAACAAATCGAAAACCTTGTTCAGAGCGCCGCTTGGGTTGCTGCCGTCTCGGTCTATTTTGTTGATAACAACTATTGGAATGAGTCCGAGCTCAAGAGCTTTTTGCGTTACGAACCGAGTTTGCGCCATTGGCCCTTCAAAGGCATCCACAACAAGCAGCACGCCGTCCACGGTGCCTAAAACTCTTTCCACCTGTCCGCCAAAATCAGCGTGACCCGGTGTATCCACAATATTTATGCGATGTTCTTTGTAAAAAACGCTTGCATTTTTGGATAAAATTGTAATTCCGCGCTCACGTTCCAAATCGCCCGAATCCATAACTCTTTCGTTAACTTCTTCGGTTTCCCGGAACGCGCCGCATTGCTTTAAAATCTGGTCAACCAATGTTGTTTTGCCATGGTCCACGTGTGCTATTATAGCTACATTGCGTATTTCTAACATGGGGGTAATGTAGAAAAATTATATTCCGTATTTGGAAAAAGGTTATAAGATATTCAAAATCGGCGTTGTTTTTGGGAAAGAAGAAAGGAACATTGTTGATTGGAAATGCGATGTGGTAGGAGAGTAAGGCTCTTAGCTATTTCACATTTTACGTTTCATATTTTATGTTTTTTGTATATTATGTATCATTTTGCGGCAAAAAGGCAAATATCCAAAGAATTTTATAAACGAGTTGCGAATTTCGGTCGCTGTTTTTGAGACTTGTGGCGTGGACTGTTAATTTTTTTGTATATTTCAAATATGAATCGTATTGCTCATAAAGGAGAATTGTTGCAAAAGCTCTCAAAGCATTTGTTTTGGGATTATGATGTTTCTGTATTGAACGAAAAAGATGATAAAAAGCTTATTATGGAAAGAGTCTTTACAATAGGCTCGGAAGAAGATGAGAAGGCGGTTTTTTCATATTACAAAAAGAAGGATATTAAAAAAACAGTGATTGAAATTCGCAATTTGGATAAGAAGACATTGAATTATTTAAGCGTTATTTTAGATATTCCCAAAAAGGCCTTTAAATGCTACAACCAGACTCTGTCAGCCCTGCCCTTTGGCATACCTTGCTAGAATTGAATAAGTCAAGCCTCTTTGAAAACTATTTTTTAGTTGGAGGTACGGCTTTATCTTTGCAAATTGGCCATAGAATTTCGGAAGACATAGATTTATTTACAAGGCAAGACATTAACAAAGATGAAATCATAGATTTTATGAATAAAAAATTTGCA
>WQSA01000165.1 GCA_009788135.1 Candidatus Fibrimonadales bacterium | reverse complement strand
AGCCAAATGAGAATTTGCCAGCCTTATGGAGACGATCAGCGCATTGGGCTTAATCTATTTCGCATAATAGAGCCGCAAACCTGGGCAAGGGTGGTAAACCGCGTTAGCGGGGCAAATTTTGGCAATATTTATTGCGGAGACAAAATACTCGGATATAAGAAAGTGAAACTTCCAAAAGGGCATACCTGGGAAAGTTATGCCAAATTGCTGCTCGCAACGCTCCCAAAAGCAACTGCGGATATTTACAACGCAAAATTCAGCAGATTCATAAAATACTGGGAAACCATAGGCTCTGTTGTAAATACATCATGGCTTCCAGAGGGCGCAATTATCTCAGGAAGATTTTCAACGCGCGGCAGAAAGAATGAACCGTTGGTGATTTACGAAAAAATCCCCGATAAACTTCCTATATGGGCAGAGGCAAAAAAACTAGGCCCAAGTTGGCGCAGAATGGTTATATGTATTTTAAAAAATGACCAGTTATGTCGCACTTTGTCTTTTGGTCAAACCAAAAGACAGCGCGACCACATGCAAGCGCTATTGGAGAAATACAAAATTGGCAAAATTGTATAGGAGCAAAAAATGACCCGCAAAAATCCCACCGAATGCAAAAGTCCCGTCTATAACGTAAAAGCCATTCCGATTGAAAAACTCAGGGCAAACGAATACAACCCAAACAGCGTTGCACCGCCAGAAATGGAACTTTTATATCGCAGCATCAAGGAAGACGGCTACACAATGCCCGTAGTTGTGTATTACCGCAAATCCGAAGATGTTTATGAAATAGTTGACGGTTTTCATAGATATTCCATAATGCTGATGTACCCCGATATATACGAAAGGGAAAAAGGTCTTCTTCCCTGCTCAATTATTGAAAAACCCATCAGCGAGCGCATGGCCTCAACCATAAGGCATAACAGGGCAAGAGGCAGCCACAATGTGGACCTGATGAGCAACATAGTTGCAGAGCTTGTGGAAATGGGCAAATCAGACAATTGGATTTCCAAGCATCTGGGCATGTCCATGGATGAGATTCTGAGGTTAAAGCAGATAACAGGTTTGGCAACCTTATTCAAAGACGAGGAATTTTCGCACAGTTGGGTTGTAGCGTAGGTTTTCTATATTCATGTATATGCGTTACCTATTTTTGTTAGTATCATCGCTCTTGATAATCTCCTGCGCTTCAAAGGAACCTGCAATTGGCCCTGGCGTTGATATGTTCGCAGTTGAAGCTACTGCAAACCAGGCTTTGAGCCTTGCAAAAGCAGATTCGGTACGAATATCTGCTCTTTCCGAGCGCTTGAATTTTGTTATCCTGCAAATAAATTTGCTGGATAGTCTCTCTGCATTGCTGCCCTTGGCCGCTACAAGCGAAAACCAATTGCAAATCGCTCTCCTTAGAGAAGAAGTCATCTTCCTGCGAAAATTCATTGAAAACCAAGACAAAGTTCCGCTGATAAATCCGAGCCGCGAACAGCTTCCAAAAATTTCTGCCTATATGCCGCAGGAATACGAACAAGCTCAATATTTGTTCGCTCAAAAAAACTACAGTGCCGCCGCAACGCAATTTGAAAAATTCACCGTTCTATACCCTCAAAGCGATTGGACAGACGATGCCTGGTATTGGGCTGGGGAATCGCAAATGCATCTCAGCAACTATGCTCTTGCTATTTCCGCTTTTGAAAAAGTGTTTTTCTACACCCAATCAATCAAGCAAGCCGATGCGCAATTTCAAATAGGAATATGCTTGCTGAGAATGGGAAATGTGGAACATGCTAAAAACGCTCTGCGCAAAGTTCAGGAATTTTACCCTAGAAGCTCCAGGGCGGTGCAAGCTCAAACAGAATTGAATAAATTAAAGAAATAAATTGCTTACCATCTGCTAGGCGCGGGAGCCGGCCTTCTTGCCGGGGTAGCAGTACCGGGATTGCGTTGACCAGGTTTTGCCGATGAACGTATAGCTTCGCGTTCTCTGCGACGAAGCTCAGTCTCATCCGGGAATAATTCCTCAAACGCAAAGCCTATGCCTATGCCAAAAACCATTCCAACCGGCGGAATAGCATCTTTGTTATCGGCGTCTCTGGTAACCAAATTTACATATTCATATTGGCCATCTACAAGTTCCCTTCCCCATGAAGGATTGTATCTTCCTGCATTCCAATCGCTCTTCCCACCGTTAGCGCGCTTACCATTGCCTACGGTATAAACTCCCACAACAGCTTGCAAGAAATACCACTCATCGGTTAAATATGTGAGGGTCATATCAAATTCCCATCCAAGGCAAATTAATATGCTGCGAGTATACTCTTTGCCAGCAATAATTAAACTGTCTGGAACGTTTGGCTTGGCTTTATGGTCGTAGTAAACCGTTCCGTAAGATACCTGAAAACCTAAATGCAACGGGCTTTTGGGGAACAAATAATAAGCTAAACCTAAGCGCCAGCCCAATCCGCCTGCCAAAGAGAAACCTGGCATATCTTCATTGCCTGGAGGAAATTCGGACTCATCGCTAGCAGGAATAAAGCCTCCTGAGAGAAAAGCAGAGGCATGCCAGCGAGTTATGTACTCCGCAGCAGCGCCAAAACCAAACCAATCCTTACCCATAATAGGATATTTTGAGCCCATTCCCAATTGCAAAACAAGACGGTCTTTCAACCAATCGCGACGGCGCAGACTACTCGCATATTCATCTGCTCGCTGCTCTTCTGCCCACCGCTTGCGAGCAGCGCGGTCTTCTTCTTGAGCTGCCTGAGCTGCTTTTGTTGTTCTCTGTGCCAAAACAACGTCTGCGCAAAGCAAAAGGACAACAAATGCTAAAGAAATCTGTTTAACCATGATTTACATAAAATACATTTTTTTTTGCTATATAGGCGATTTTTTTATCATCTTTTCTCCAAATTATCAATCATTTCTTCATTCATTAGCATTTTTCGGGGTTTACTGCCGTTAGGTTTGCTGCAAATGCCCTCTGAAGTGAGCTGATCCATGATTTTTCCAGCTCTTGCAAACCCTATGCTGAGCCGCCTCTGCAAAGTGCTTATCGAAAGCTCGCCTGCTTCCAAACCCAATCGCGCAGCTTGCCAAAACAGAGGGTCTTTGTTTTTAACTCCGCCCAGCCCCGTCTCTTCATCGCTTAAGGCATCGCCCAAATCAAAAGTCTCTATTCTTTCGTAATGTACATTTTGACTTGAACATGCATCTGACAGAGCCTCCACCTCACAGTCCTTTAAAAAAGCCCCATGAACGCGCACCGGATCTGGCCTGTCATTTGATCGGAACAGCATATCGCCTCTTCCAAGCAGTTTTTCTGCGCCAGTGCTGTCTAAAATTGTTTTGGAGTCTATATAAGAGGCTACCTTGAAGCTTATGCGAGATGGCAAATTTGCCTTTATTACGCCCGTGATAACATTTACGGATGGTCTTTGAGTGGCCAAAACCAGATGAATGCCTACGGCTCTGGCTTTCTGCGCTATGCGGGCTATGCTGGTGTCAATTTCCTTGCCTGCGGTCATCATTAAATCTGCCAGCTCATCTATCACAACAACAATAAAAGGCATGAGCTTCCTGTCTTCTTCAGGAACATCCTCGTCGAAACCAGAAGCTTTGAACTTGTCGTTGAAACCCTCTATGTTCCTAACCCTTGCGCTTGCCAGAACCTCATAGCGCCTGTCCATCTCCACGCAAAGCCATTTTAGAGCTTGCACCGCTACCTCCGGAGATTTTATAACCGGGTGCAGAAGATGAGGAATATCCTCGTACATAGCGAGTTCCACAACCTTTGGATCCACCAGAATCAAGCGAACTTCTTCCGGAGTTTTGCTGAACAGAATGCTTGCCAAAAGAACATTTATGCAAACCGATTTTCCCGCTCCTGTTTGCCCAGCTATAAGCAAGTGAGGTGTTTTTGTCAAATCCATCACAAATGCATCGCCCATAACGTCTTTGCCAAGAACAACCTGAATTTTCTTTGGGTCTTTCGTAAATCTCGAAGACTCCAGAATCTCCCTGCAAAAAACAGTTTGAGGCTTTCTATTGGGAAGCTCTATGCCAACTGCAGACTTGCCTGGTATAGAAGATATAATCCTGACAGAAGCTACTTTAAGCGTTAACGCCAAATCATCTGCCAAGCTTTCAAATCTGGAAACCTTTACGCCCGGCCCAGGCTCTATCTCAAAGCGAGTGATTACAGGCCCGGTCATAATGCCTGTCACTTTGCCTTTCACTTTAAAATTTATCAACTGCGATTCTATATTCTTCCCTATCTCCTCAAGCTCTTCTTTGGTGTAATCTATAGTCTGGTCCGGCACGGGGGCCAAAATATCCGCAAGCTGAGGGACGTGGTATTCATCATATTTTGTAGGGTCTTTGACTTCTGTATTTAATTGAGAGTTGAGAGTTGAGAGTTGAGAGTTATCTTCATGAGTTTCGCTCTGTTCTTTCACTCTCCACTCTCCACTCTCCACTCTCAACTTTTCAATCTCAATTATCCGCTCTTCTTCATCCTGCTTTGCAAGCAGACCTTCTATCTTAAGCTCTTTGTCTTTTTGATCTTCCCA
>WQSA01000164.1 GCA_009788135.1 Candidatus Fibrimonadales bacterium | reverse complement strand
CAAAAAAGACAACTTGAACTTGATATGGAAAAACAGCGCCTTGCTTTGCAAGCTAATTATGAAAACGCAAAAGCTACTCTGGCCAATGCCAGAACCCTGGTTGTGCGCAACAAGGAAAATGCAAAGCTGGCTGAAGAAAATTATTCTATGAAAGAGTTGGAGTACAAAGAACAGGTTGCGCCGATTACTGATCTGCTGACGGCAGACAACAATATGCAAACCGCACGCTCCAATGTAATTAGCGCTCTTTACACTGAGAAAACNGCAGAACTTGCACTGGAACAGGTTTTAGGAATCTTGCGCCAGAGAACCGAATAGGAGAACCCCATGAAAAAGTCTATATTNGCAATCATCNTGATTATAGCAACCGTTGCAGGAGCATTCGGTTTGCTTACTCATAACAAAAACAAAAGTAAGGCAACTATAGCCGAAAGGCAGGGCGTCACTATGGACGTTCCGGTTAAGCTTTTCGCTGTAGAAAAGCAAAGCCTTAATCGCAAGATAAAGATAAACGGCGTGCTTGCCGCTAAAAAGCAGGTTACCGTTCTTGCCGAAGCCGCTGGGCAGGTGCAAAAAATTTACAAGGAAGTCGGAGAGGCCGTTCAGATTGGCACTCAGTTGGCGCTATTGGATGGCTATGTAATGTCCACGCAGTTGGAAACGGCAAAGGCATCGCTTGCAAATAGCCAGAGAGATTTGGAGCGCTTTCAGCGTTTGGCAGAAACAGGAGCTGCAACCCAGCAAACTGTGGATCAGCTTCGCCTTGCGGTTGAAGCNGCAAATGCCAATGTTGTCGCTTTGCAAAAACAGGTTAGCAACACCACGGTTAAAAGCCCGCAAAGAGGCGTTGTGGTTAGAAGAATGGTAGAAGTGGGTTCCGTTATAGGCGGTGGTTCTCCTACATTTATGGTTGCAGATTTGTCGCAAATGGTGATGAACGTAGGTTTGACGGAAAGAGAAATTGTGCAGGTGAAGCTTGGAATGCAAGCGGCAATTAGCATAGATGCTCTCAATGCGGATTTTCCGGCCACTATAAGCAACATAGGCATAGCTGCGGATATGAGCGGCAGATATAATGTTGAAGTCCAAATTAAACCAAACGGCAAAAACGAATTGCTCAAAGCTCTGCGCCCAGACCTCTTGGGTTCCGTTAGCTTTGATTTGCCTCCTATGGAAAACACCATTCTCATTCCCAGAGACGCTCTGGTTGACGGCGTAAAAGACCCGAAAGTTTATGTTGTGCAAGACGGAAAGGCAAATATGCGCCGCATTGTTTTGGGGTTGATTGAAGGTACGAATGCCGTTGTGATAGATGGCCTGGCTTTAAATGAGCAGATAGTTGTAACCGGTCACCAGAATTTATATGAAAATGCATCGGTGAGGATTTTGAAATGAGCCTTTCCGAACTCTCGATTAAACGCCCCACATTTATCGTTGTTATATTTACGACTCTTGCGATTCTCGGCGCAATAAGCTACAGCACATTGCGCTATGAGATGATGCCCAACATAGAGTTTCCGATATTTATAGCTGTGGGTGTTTATCCCGGAGCTAACCCATCGGAAGTGGAAAATTCTGTGACCAAAATACTGGAAGAAACTCTTTCCAGCGTGCCGGGCGCAATAAATATACGTGGTATTTCACGGGAAAACGCTGCCATTATAATTGTGGAGCTAAAAGCCGGCTCAGATATGGATGCGGCATTGAACGAAGGCTCGCGACTCGTGGGTTCGGCACGAATGAGATTGCCCGATGANGCTTACGATCCCAGCGTTATAAAAATAAATTTCAACGCATTTCCCATCTTAAACTATGCGGTTAGAGCGGACAATATTTCCGCAACGGATTTGCACGATCTTTTAACCTATCGAATAATACCTGAATTTTCCAGCGTTCCTGGCGTTGGCGAAGTTTATTCAATGGCTTCCATGCAGCGCGAAATTCAGGTGAATGTGAACCCTGCTAAATTGCAGGCTCAAAACCTGTCGCTTTTGCAGGTTGTGAACACGGTTACAACAAATAATTTAAACTTTCCTGCCGGCAACATAAGAACAGACAGCTTAACAAGCACAATAAGGCTTTCCGCAAAATACTCNTCCATACAAGATATAGCAAACACGGTAATTAAAAGAAATGCAGANGGCTCTTTGCTAAAAATAGGAGATGTGGCGGAAGTTGTGGATGCCGTGAAAGATGTTACCGGNTATTACAGATTAGACGGCCAGCCGGCAGTTGGTTTGTATATATCNAAGCAAGACGATGCCAACACGGTTGAAGTTTCCAAGCTATCAAAAGAAAAGGTGAAAGTTCTGGAAGAACGCTATAAGGATCAGGGGCTTAAATTCGGGCTTGCAATGGATGGCTCGGTGATAATTCAAAATGCGGCAGATGCGGTTGTTTTTGATTTGTCTTTGGCGGTTATATTTGTTACCATACTTATGCTGTTCTTTTTGCACTCTTTCCGCAACAGCGTTATAGTTATGGTTGCAGTTCCGCTTTCCATTATCACTACTTTCATTGGCCTTGCGGTTATGGATTTCACTTTGAACATAGTGACTTTGCTTGCGCTCTGCTTGATGATAGGAAATTTGGTTGACGATGCCATTGTGGTTTTGGAAAATATTTACAGACACATGGAAATGGGAAAAACTCCATTGCAGGCATCTATTGACGGCATTAAGGAAATAGGGCTTTCCGTAGTTTCATTGACGCTAACGCTTTTGGTGGTATTTTTGCCGATTGCAATTGCGCCAGGCATACTTCGCCCTGTGTTNCAGTCATTCTCAATCACCATGTCGGTTTCGCTTATGGTTTCTTTGCTTGTGGCATTTACCATTGTTCCTTTGATGGCGAGCTCTTTTGGCAAATTGACCAAAATTGAAAATAAGGGAATTTGGGGCAGCTTGATTTACAATTTTGAAGCTTTTATTGACTGGTTCAAAGGTTTGGTTATGTCCGTTTTGGAATGGTCTTTGAGCAATCGCATTAAAACTTTGTTTTTATCTGCTTTGCTTTTTGCGGCTTCCGTAGCTCTGCTTCCGCTCGGCTTTATAGGTTTTGAAATGGTGGCAAACGGAGACAACAACGAAGTTAACGCAAACNTTGAATTTGCCAAAAATATTTCCGTTGGGCAAAACAACGAGATTACAAAGCAAATAGAGAGAGAAATTTTGCAAATGCCGGAAGTTAAGAGCGTGTATGCAGGCGTTGGAGCAAGCAGTTCGCAGTTTGGAAGCGGCGGAACCTACACAACTAATTTGGGCATAAAACTTTTGGATAAAAAACTCCGCGAAAAAAGTTCCGAAGATTTTGCCGCAAATCTTGAAAGGCATATAAATACAAATTTTGCAGGCGTTAAAGCAACTGTTGTGGCAGCTTCCATGATGGGCGGCGGCGGTGGCGGCGGATCTCAGGCGCCTATACAAATAGTGTTGCAAGGCAGCGATAGAGATGAATTGCTGGCTTTTGCAAGTACGATGGTTGACACTCTTTCCAAAGTTGAAGGCATACGCAATATGAAACTAAGTTCCGATTTGGGGGCTCCGGAAGTTGTGGTTGATATAGATCGCGAAAAAATGGCCAGATTGGGTTTGGATTTGGGTTCTGTGGGAGGCACTTTGCAATACGCTTTTGCCGGCAACAAAAATGCGCAATTCCTTAAGGGCGATTATCAATACGATATAAATATTCGCTTTGACAACTTTGATCGCCGCAGCGCAGAAGATGTGGGCAATCTCACGATGATGAGTCAGCTTGGTCAACAGGTTAAGCTAAAGCAGGTTGCAAATATCACCGAAGGCACCGGCCCAAACATGATGGAGCGTTATGGCAGAATTCCCTCAATCACGTTGCAAGGCAACATAGAGGGGCGTTCAATAGGCGATATAGGAGCTGATGTTGAAGCGAAATTGAAAGAGAAATTGAAAGACGAACCGGATATTACCTATCAGGTTGAAGGCATGTTGAAGAATATGGCAGATTCTTTCAGAGCGTTGATTTTGGCGTTGGTAGCTTCCATAATTTTGATTTATCTGGTTATGGTTGCGCTTTATGAGAGCTATCTCTATCCGTTTGTTATTCTGTTCTCCATTCCGCTCTCCGTTATAGGAGCGTTGTGGGCACTTGCCATAAGTGGCAACAACATGAGCATATTTTCCATGCTTGGCATAATAATTCTTGTAGGTTTGGTAGCGAGAAATGCTATATTGGTTGTGGATTTCACAAACCATATAAAAAAGGATGTAAACAGCGTTTACAAGGCTTTGCACAAAGCGGTTGAAATTCGTTTCCGCCCAATTCTCATGACTGCTCTTGCGTGTATTGTGGGCATGTTCCCAATTGCGTTTGGCACAAGCATAGGTTCTGAGTGGAAGCGCGGCATAGGCTGGGTTATTATGGGCGGCATGACAAGCTCAATGCTTCTATCGTTCATAGTTGTGCCGGTTGTGTACAGCCTGCTTGAAAGCGCAAAAATTTGGATGAAGAGAAAGCTGGGCATGATGCCCAAAGATGCGAAATTTGATTAAGATTTTTCCATAGCCTCCGATTGAGGCTATTAGTGAAATTTACTATATTCATTATTATGAGAAATAAGCCATTACTAGACAAGATTGTTG
>WQSA01000163.1 GCA_009788135.1 Candidatus Fibrimonadales bacterium | reverse complement strand
GCGTTTTTAAGTTATTTTAGCAGTTATATGTTAAAATAACTCTCCACTCTCAACTCTCCATTCTCAACTAAGCGACTAAATCAGCGTTTACTATAGTAAATCAGCGTTTTCTATGTTACAGCGCATGAGCCATATACAATGTTACTCAAAGTTGCAAATTAAAAAATTTGTTTCAGCAGTTTTTCTTCTCGCTTCTTTTGCCAGCGCCGTTGGCACGGTTGCAGTTCTGGAAATAGTCCCGGCCGAGGGGGTTGAGCTGAAAGTTCTGGAATCCCGCCACTTGACGGACGAGCTTCGCACGAAGGCACGGGAAGCCTTGCCCCAGGGCGGGTACACCATTCTTACCCGCGACAACATCTTGTCTTTGCTGCCCCCGGACTCGGAAGAAGCGCAATGTTTGGCCGAGAGCTGCGCCGTTGAGATTGGCAGGGCAATCGGGGCTGAATATATAACGCAGGGCTTCGTAGGCGAATTTAGCGGCATGCTGACCTTGACGGTCGAGCTTTACGAGTCCATAACCGGCAACCTTCTTGGCAGCTTCGTCACGGAGAGCAGAGATGTTATGGGCTTGCTAAATACAATCCGAGAAAAGGCTCCAGACTTGTTCGCCAGAATAGCCAACCAGAAGCCTGCGGCTTCTTTGGCAAAAGATATTGATGCCGTGCTTGACAACAGCAAGCCAGCGGAAAAAAAGATAGACCCTCAGGTTGGCGGCGTTGAGAAGAAGGGTGGCAATAGTTTCTGGGTTGCTTTGGGCTTGGATTTGGTTGGAGCTGGTCTTGTCGCTTACGGCTTTGTAAAAAACAGCGAGGCTAAAGATTTGCATTCCGATTACAGGGCTTTGCCCAAAGGTCTTGACCAAGATGTTTACCGTGACACTTGGAAGAAATCAGATGACGCGAGCGGCATGAGAAATGCATTGTATGTAGCAGGGGGATTGGTTTTGGCAACCGGCATAGGAGTTCATATATGGTTTTGATATTAATTTTATGCTTGTTCTTTTTGTTTTTTGGCTGTGCCGACACTGAGCGCGACAGCCCAAACGATCCCGGCAGCCCTAATTACATTGCCGAAGTCAATCCATCCAGCAGCAGTTCGTCTTTCGATGCTCTTGTTTGGTGTCACAGCGGCAGTTTTTGCCTTAATGTTAGCAATGATATGTGTTCTGCTTTGGACGGAGCGGTTGTGAGTATTTGCCCTGCCGGCAGCAGTTCTTCGTTAAGCGCGAGTTCCGGCTCTTCTTCTTCGGGCGCATTTGTTAGTAGTTCAAGTCAGTTGGATTATGATGTGTTTTGCAAAATAGGAGAGACTTGCGGTTCAATTCCTGTTAGCGTTTGCGTTGCGTATGGCGGCACTCCAGTTGAGAGCTGTGCGTTTTCATCGTCCAGCGAGTTCCAAAGTTCTTCCAGCGAGCCTCCGAGTTCGTCCAGCGGCATTGAGCAGTCATCCAGCAGCGGCGTAGAACCTCCGCCAGTTAGCAGTTCCAGCGAGCCTCCGAGTTCGTCCAGCGGCATTGAGCAGTCATCCAGCAGCAGCGTAGAGCCTCCGCCAGTTAGCAGTTCCAGCGAGCCTCCGAGTTCTTCTAGCGTTGAGCCAAGCAGCAGCGGTTGCAGCATTGAAGGCGGTACCGTTAAAATAGGCGAGCAAACCTGGATGGCGAAGAATCTGAATTGCGATGTAAGCGGTAGCGTATGCTATGATAATGATCCTGAAAATTGCGATACTTACGGTCGCCTTTACGATTGGGCGACAGCCAAGACTGTTTGCCCATCTGGTTGGTATTTGCCTAGCGACGCAGAGTGGTATGATCTGATGGAATCTGTTGGCGGCACATCTGCGGCAGGAACCAAGCTTAAGAAAACGAGCGGCTGGTATGACGAAGACGAATACTACATCCCAGGCACAGACTATTACGACTTTTCGGCCCTGCCGGGCGGTAACGGCTACTCGGATGGCTCTTTCAGCAGTGCTGGCAACTTCGGCTACTGGTGGAGTTCCAGTGAGGACGAGGACGATAGCGACTACGCCTATTACTGGGGCATGTTTTACAACGACGAGTACGCCTACAGGATCTACGGCAATAAGGCCTACCTGTTTTCTGTCCGTTGCGTGCAGGACTGAAGAGCGAAGCTCCGCCCATAGCGTAAGCAATGGGCGTTGTTGTTAGCGTTTATGTATGGCAATAATGCTGGGGCGTAGATTGGGAATTTTTTTATGAAAAAATGTAACATATGTTTGCAAAATGCATAGGAAAAAACTTTTTTTATACGTTTTTCTAATTTTATTGTTATATTTGTAACGACAATTTAGAATGGAGTTATGTTTATGACAGACCAAGAGTTAAAAGATTTGTTTGCAAAGCTGGCTGAGAAGCAAGCAGAAACTTGGGCTATGCTTGGCGGCATGAGCAAGAGCGATGGCGAATTTGCGGAGAATTTGTTTTTCCATTCGCTTGAAAAAAGCAAAACGTTTGCCGGTGTGCATTTTGATACGGTTAGCAATAAGTTCGGACGTTCAAAGAAAATGCCAAATGGAATAAAATTGGAAGATCAGTTCGATATTGTTATGGCTAACGATAACGCAGTTGCCATTATTGAGGTTAAATACAGAGCCAGAAGCGAAGACCCGAAAGAGATGATTGAAAGAAAAGTTCCGAATTTCAGAAATCTGTTCTCTGATTATGCGGATTTTAAAATATATTTGGGCTTGGGTTCATTTTCTTTTGACAGCCGTACAGCCAAAGAAGCAGAAAAACTCGGCATAGGCTTGCTTAAAGTCTCCGGCGATATGGTTGAGTACAAAACCGACTGGGTTAGAGCGTATTAGCTTGGGTTTAGGTTCTACGCTATGCATTAATACACATTTCATTTGGGAGGATTGCCGTTAAACAAATTTTCTACATTTATAATGGAGTTCAACATGAAGACGATAATAAAAGCGTTTAAAAATATGCCTGGCATATTCTCTAGGGTTCTTGACTTGCGCAACGATCCTCTTATTGCTGAATTTTACGAGCCTTTGGATAAAATAGATACTTCTCGCTATTCTATAGAGTTTCAGTATAGAGGGATTGAACGTGATGTGGAGAATTGGCGCAAGGATAAGGCGAATTTAGCAAGAGATTTCAACAAAGCATTTCAAGCCGCTAAAGTAAGGCTTGGGGTATAAGGTCATGTCAAAGCACGTGCAGGGTCAAGCTAGATCAGATGGAAAACAAACGGCGGTAGGCTTTACGATTCAAGAAAATATATTGCCGCCTCCTGCGGATTTAGCAAAATTCAAAGATATAGAGCCTGCTATTGTAAGTTGGATGATGCAATATGCGGACAAAGAGCAGGCTGCCAGAATAAAACTTGAACAGGATGATATGGATGCAGCAAGAAGGTCACAGGAGGCATCTATAAAGTTTGACGCAGAAAGAGTTGCCCTCACGAAGTCCGAGCATGGCATTACAAAAACCTCGCTTTGGCTTGCATTTTTGGTAGCGGTTCTCTTTATAGGCTTGTCGGCTCTTTTGATATACTCTGGGCAGAACATAACCGGAACGATATTTGGCAGCATAGCCTTGATTTTATGCGTTCAGTCATTCCTTAAATTTGGCCGCACACGGAAGTAGCTATTAATCCCCACCCCAGCCCCAGAGGGGAACTGCTCAAGCCTCAACCCCCAGACATTTGACCCCTTGACAAAACAGAAATTATTTTCTATATTTGAGATTATGTCTCAATCTCAATCTATATCCTCGCTCAAACCTGGCGACAAAGCTGTTGTTGAGCAATATACTCCAGATGCAAATAAAGAGTATAAGCTTAAGCTGCTGGCTCTGGGCCTTACAAAAGGAACGGAATTTACGGTGGTAAAGGTCTCGCCTCTGGGCGACCCTATAGAAATAGAGCTGCGCGGATATCGGCTTTCTTTGCGCAAACACGAAGCGGAGGTTATTTTATGCTCACAATAGCTGTTGCAGGCAACCCAAATACCGGAAAAAGCACTATTTTCAACTTGCTCTCAAACGGGCACGCAAAAGTTGGCAACTGGCCCGGAGTAACCGTTGACAAAAAAATCGGGGAAATTAAACATATAGATTTTAATGCAAAACTTGTGGACTTGCCCGGAATTTACGCCTTGGATGCCTGGAGCGAAGATGAGCGCGTGGCACGTGACTACCTGCTATCCGGCGAACCCGATTTGCTTATAAACGTCCTTGATAGCACAAATCTTGAGCGCAATTTATATTTAACCACAATCTTTCAGGAAATGGGCATAAAAATGCTGGTTGTGCTGAATATGATAGATGTTGCCGAAAAAAACAAAATCATCATAGATCTGAAAAAGTTTGAAAAAGAGCTGGGAAGCCCGGTAATTGCGGTTTCTGCGTTGCGCCACGGCAGCAAAGACAAAATTATAAAAAAAATCATAGAATCGCAAGCCGTAGAAGCTATTCCACGTGATTGCCCTCGCAGCGAAAACGAAGAAATCCAAGCAGAACAGCGTTACAAACGCATAGAAAACATTATGGCTGCGAGCGTGAAAAAGGGTATTTCCCCTTATATTCAAAACGATAAAATTGATAAAATAATTATGAGCAAATATTTTGGGTTGCCGATTTTTTTGCTTGTGATGTA
>WQSA01000162.1 GCA_009788135.1 Candidatus Fibrimonadales bacterium | reverse complement strand
GTATTTGTCTTTGCTTTCTTTTTGTCTTGCTCAGATGAGCTTAAGGTCATAGATCGTCTTACCGAGGAGGATTTGCTTGCTATGTCTAGTTCGTCTGGCACGGTGGCAAGCAGCAGTTCTGTTGCTATATCTAGCAGTTCTAGCGTTGTTCAAAGCAGCAGTTCGTCTAGCGTTGTTGTTGGCATCAATGCTTGTCCAAATGCTGTAACTGAAAGTGGCAAAGTAACCTGCGGCGGTAAGGTATATAAGACTGTTGTGATNGGTGANGCTATTAAAGCATGGGATAATCCTCAAACTTGGATGGCGGAGAATTTGAATTACGATGCNCCTGGCAGCAAGTGTTATGATAACTCGGAAGATAATTGCGATATTTATGGTCGCTTGTACGATTGGAAAACGGCTAAGGCGGTTTGCCCACAAGGCTGGCATTTGCCTAGCGATGCTGAATGGACAACGTTGACAGATTATGTTGAAAGCCAAGGACGTTGTACTGGTTGCGCGGGAACGAGGCTGAAGTCTACGAGTGGTTGGAATGGTTTGGACACTCACGGGTTTTCTGCCCTGCCAGGTGGTTACGGCAGCGGTACTAGCTTCGTCAATGTCGGCGACAGCGGCAACTGGTGGAGTAGTACTGAGTACGAGAGCTATAGCTACTTCGCCTACAACCGGGGCATGTACTACGGCAACAGCAACGTGAACAGGAACGAGGGCGGCAAGGAGGGTCTGTTATCTGTGCGTTGCGTGCAAGACTAAGCGCATAGTGAAGCAATGGGCGAACAAAAACTTGCACCATAGTGGTGCGAACTTTGCCGAAACTGTATTCCCAAGTTTTGGCAGGGCAAAAAAACGGGAAAAAACACAGGAGTTAAAAATGGAAAAGAAAACAGCGAAACCAACCGCAAAAATAGACGCATACGAGCAATTTTTTGAAATGATTTCCCCAGAAGATTTTTTCAATTTCGGATTAAAAAAATTTATATCAGCTGAAATAAATAAAGCTCGTGATGCTTGGAATGAGTTATTGAGCAGAATTGACGAAAAAGATAGCGATTTATACATACGTGCCTTCGGTAAAGGAGGTTGCAGAAATAATGAAATGGAAGAAATGTATAGAAAAGTGTTTGGCATAAACATTAAAATTGATTCAGGAAATAATACAGAACCAACAAAAACAATAGAAAACTTAACTGGATACAAAAAAAAGAAAAATATATCTAATTATCAAGTTTCTCACGTATTTGGCATGGCTACAAATGTGTATTGTTTCACAGCCCCTTGGAACATCGTTTTTATGCCAAAACTTTTAGATCCTTTCACGGATAACGAAACAAAAGGAGAATATGCAATAGCATTTCGAAAACGCTTTAGAGCAAAAATAATTAAAAAATTTAAATATGAAATAGAAGAATACAACAGAAGAATAAAAAAAATACTCCCGAAAATAAAAAAATGGGTCAAAACAAATATAGAAGAAAGTAAAAGAGAAGATATTCTAAAAAATTTCAACCCAATAGAAATAGCATAGGTAACCAATGTATAAAATTCTAAAAAATCTGTTAATTCTGGGAATTCTGGTTCAGACAATTTTCGCCGCTCAAACCCTCGCCGTCCTTGAAATAATCCCAACAACGGAAGAACTCAATGTAAGCACAACCGAAATGCGGCACATGACAGACGAATTACGCCGGCAAGCAGTCCAAGCACTGCCGGGCGAAGGCTACGCCGTCTTAACACGAGACAATATGTTCTCGCTCCTGCCGCCAGACTCGGAAGAAGCAGAATGCCTCGCCGAAAGCTGTGCCGTGGAAATAGGGCGGGCAATAGGTGCCGAATATATAAGCCAAGGAAGCATAGGAACCTTTGGCGGAGATTTAAGCCTGTCAATAGAACTCTACGAAACAATGAGCGGCAAACTGCTCGGAAGCATTGTAATGGAAAGCAGTGATGTAAAAAGCCTAATGGAAGCCATAAGAAAACAAGCCCCTGGATTGTTCGCAAGAATAAAGTCTAATAAAGTCGAAAGTAAAGGAAACTTAGCTATTAAAGAACAAAAACTAAGCGATAACTCTAAACTCTCAACTTTCAATTCTCAACTGGAAAAGAAATCCCCAACATCGTTCTACATAGCACTCAGCCTAGACCTACTCGGAGCGGCAGCACTTGGTTTTGGAATATACCAACATTTCCAGAAAAACAAGCTTTACGATGAATACGAAAAAATGATCGAAGGCAAACCAGGAAAAGAATACGACAAAGCCTACAAAAAAGCAGACGATGCTAGGGTGCTCAGAGACATAGGGTTAATAACAGGCGGTATTCTGCTGGGAACTGGGATAGCCGTGCATATTTGGTTTTAACTACCATAAAACACATCTTTTTTAGCATTCTACTGAAATTTTGTTCAGTAGAATGAGAAAAAATGCACAAAAAATGCATTTTTTTCCGGATTTTCCTTTTAAAAAGCGTCTAAGTAAATAGGAAAACACAACCATAGGTAAAAATGTTGCAAAACCTTAAGGGACGCTTAGAATGCATATTAAAAACTCCAGAATTGGAACTGGATGGAAATGCGTATATGGGGAAGTATGAGTTAAATGATTTGAAGTCTATCAAAGATTTCATCGATTGGCTACGTATTGATGAGAAAGGAAGAAATATTGTATATATAAATATTGATACCTGCAATGAAATTATCATAAGCAGAAATTCTTCTGGAAAATTAGCTGGAAGTTACAAAAACGGCGAAACTTACCAAAAAACTATGGTACATATTCCAAAAATTATAAAAAATATGATTTTTTTAGATGAAACAAATCCCGAAAAGGTAAATTCAAAATATAACAAATATTCATATTACATTACAGGAATAAATATGGATTGCAAATCATATGTTGTATTTAGCGTTGTTGGATATAATGAACAGGCTGTATATTATACTCACAGCGTTTTTCAAGGAACCAAACAGGATATATTTGGAAAAGCAAAAAATGAAGCAATAAATAACTCGCAATATAAAAGACTATCTGATATTTTAGAGAATGCAAAAAAAGAGGGTTGGCACCCGAGCCTAGTTGTTTACTAGGAGTTTGCCAACATCCTCTATATAGAAATATACAAAAAAAGAGGCAAAAAGCAAGAAAAAAGTGAAAAATTCTGAAAAGCCTCAAATCTCGAAAATCGGGGGGCAGACATTTTTCTACATTACCTCTGCCGTGAGAATACAAAAACTCAAAATCAATGGATTCAAAGCCTTTGCGCAAAAGGTGGAAATCTTATTTGAAGGAAACGGGCTAACAGCAATCGTTGGTCCTAACGGGTGCGGCAAATCCAATATAGTTGACTCAATTCGCTGGGTTATGGGAGAACAGCGCACAGGCTTGCTCAGAGTGGAAAAAAAAGAAGGCGTTATCTTTGCCGGAACCGCAGAGCGACCCGCAATGAACATGGCAGAAGTCTCCCTGGTGATTGAAAACGACAGAGGACTCCTGCCCTCCGAATACACCGAAGTGATGATAACCAGAAAAGTATTCAGCAATGGCATCTCCGAATACTTGATAAACAATCAGGAATGCAGACTTTCCGATATAAGAAACCTGTTCGCAGACACAGGCATGGGAGCAGGCTCTTACTCGCAAATGGACAAGCGAATGGTAGATGCATTGCTCAGCGACAAAGCAGACGATCGCAGAACTATATTCGAAGAAGCCGCAGGCGTAAGCATGTATAAAAAACGGCGAAAAGAAGCGGCCGCCATGCTTGAGCGAAACCAAGAAGACATGAAGCTCATAGAAGCCAATTTGCAAAATGCCAAAAATCAGTTCAAATACCAAGAAAGAATGCTCGGGCGCGCGCAGGAACTTCGCAAACTCAAAAACCGCTTAAAAGAAATAGATGTCTCCGCAAATCTCGGCAAATACAAAGAAAGCAAAGAATCTCTGCATACGCTTTCTCTGGCAAAAATAACAGGCGAAACAGAACTTGAAACCATGAAAATAATGCTGATGGAACTNGAAACCAAAATAGAGGAAAAACATCTTTTAATAGCAGGCGATGAAGAAAATCTAAGAGAGAGCGAAAGAGAAGTTTCCAATGCNAAAATTGAAGTGGCAAAACTGAACGAAGCTTATCTNCACTTGCAGAANAGCGAAAAAGAACTGGAAGAAAACAAAATTCGCTGCGAGCGGGAAATCAACAAAAGCGAAGATGATATTCTGGCTTTGAAATCNGAAATGCAAAGCTTGGAAAACGAATTGGAAAACGCATCNCNGGAAATTGANGAAATAGAAAAACGGGGCAAAAAAGAAACNGAGACTCTGCAAAGCTTGCGGAGCTCGGTAGAAGACTTGCGCACAAGGCACAGAGGTCTTTCAAACAAAAGGCTGGAATCCGTTCAGTCTGCTGGAAAAGCTAAAAGCCGTTGGCAAAAAACAGACGCAGAAATTGAAATGCTTTGCGAGCGAAAAAATCAAGCGGAAAAAGAAATTGAAAATTTCAATTCCAAAATTCAGGAACTTGAACTTTTAAAAAACAGCAAAGAAACAGAAGTTGACGAGAACAAAAATAAAAGCGAAATTCTTGCGGAACGCCATAATGTTCTGGAAAATGAACACGATGCCCTGAGCGAAAATTTGGACTTCCTTTTGGATCAAAGAATGGAAGC
>WQSA01000161.1 GCA_009788135.1 Candidatus Fibrimonadales bacterium | reverse complement strand
CCAAAACCTACGCAGTCTTCGTCTTTCATTTCGCGGTTATTGCGATAGCATTGCCATCTCCATTTTCCATCTGCAAGCTTGAACTTAGACCATCCGTCATATTCGCATTTACTATTCAAATTTCTTACGGCTACCAGATTTCTTTTGAGCCATACCCTCTCTTCGCCTCTATCGTACATTCTCATATTTCTGTGAGTATTAGTCCAAATACGCTCTTTGCCATAGCAGAAATCATTCACATAATCTTCCCGGCAAATCCAAAATCCCTCTTCGGAGTCCGTGCATTTTTCATAGCCTGGCCCATTGGCATACCACTCAGCGGAAAACGCATTTACAGACAGAATTATTGCCAATAAAACCGTTGATATTTTGGAAGAAAACCACGCTTCGTCATAAATTGGAATTTTCAGTTCTCTCGCTTTTTCCAGTTTGCTGCCGGCATTTTCTCCTGCCAAAATCCAGGAAGTTTTTTTGCTCACGGAACTGCTCACCTTTGCGCCGTTTGATTCCAGAATATTTTTTGCNTCTTCTCTGTCCAAGGTTGGCAANGTGCCCGTTAAAACTACGGTTTGTCCNGCAAAAAGAGTTCCGCTNGTGCCTTTGTATTCCGTGTTTATTCCGATTTCTTTTATTCTTTTCAACCAGTTTTCGCCCAAAGGAGAATGNAAAAATTTGTAAATGCTTTCCGCAATTATCTCNCCAATGCCATTTATATTTTCCAATTCTTTTTGCTCCGCTTTTGCAACTCCGTCCAAAGTTTTAAAATGCTTTGCCAAAATTTTTGCGCCGTTTATTCCAACATGGCGAATGCCAAGCGCAGCAATCAACCGTTCCAAACTGTTGCCCTTGCTTTTCTCAATGCCGTCAATCACAATCTGCGCGCTCTTCTCAGCCATGCCGTCCAAGGCAGCCAAAGCCTCTTTTTTCAAATTGTAAATATCCCAGACCTCTTTTATCAAACCCTTGTCCAAAAGCATTCTTATAATGGCCTCGCCCATATTTTCAATTTCCATAACCTTGCGAGAAACAAAGTATTCCAAAAATCTTTGCACCTGAGCTTTGCACTGCAAATTTTCGCAACGCAAATCAACATCNTCTTTNTGCAATTTTTCTCCGCACTCNGGGCAAAGCTCGGGCTCTTTTACAGGCTCGGTATTTTCAGGGCGTCGCTCAATTTGAACTTCAACTATCTTTGGAATAATTTCTCCGCCTTTCTCAATGCCGGCAAAATCTCCTATTCGCAAATCGAGTCTTTTTATTTCGTCAAANTTGTGAAGCGTTGCTCTTTTNACAGTTGAGCCGCCAAGCNAAACAGGCGTTAAGTTTGCAACCGGAGTGATTTTTCCCGTGCGCCCAACCTGAACATCTATGCTGAGAAGTTCCGAATAAACCCGCTCGGCTTTGAATTTGTAAGCAATAGCCCAGCGCGGAGCCTTGGCAGTTCTGCCNGCTTCTTTTTGCTGCATAAGGCTATTTACCTTCACAACCATTCCNTCCACATCAAAAGGCAAAGTTTTTCTCAGGCNATCAAAATAATCCCTGGCCTCAAAAATACCCTGAGCNGTATCTTTGACAAAATGCTCAAAAACTTTAAAACCCAATTTTTTTAACAAAGCTAAATGCTCAGCGTGAGTTGAGAGTTGAGAGTTGAGAGTTGAGAGTTGTGGTATTTGATATGCAAAAAATCTTAAATTTCTTTTTTCCGTTTCTTTGGGATCTTTGAGCTTTAAACTGCCGGCAGCGGTATTTCTCGGATTTGCATACGGCGCTTTTTCCTGCGCAATAAGTTCTTCATTTAATTTTTCAAAAGTGCCATGCTCCATGTAAACTTCGCCGCGAATTTCCAATTCGCATTTGCTTGCCAATGTATGCGGAATGTCTTTTATGGTTTTTATATTTGCGGTAACATCATCTCCGGCTTCGCCGTCTCCTCTCGTAAGGCCACGGACAAGTACGCCGTCTTTGTATAAAAGCGACATGCTCACGCCGTCTATCTTCACTTCGCACGCATATTCAATTTGCCCTTCTATAAGTCCGTGAAGCTGACGCTCCCAATCCAAAACTTCNGCTTCGCTGTAAGTGTTCGCTATGGAGAGCATGGGCACTTTATGGGCAATGCGGGCAAAGTTTCCGGAACTTTCTTTTCCNACNGCTTGCGTTGGAGAGTCGGCTTGCATAAGNTCNGGATATTTTTTTTCAAGAGCTTCAAGTTCTTTTAATGCTGCATCAAATTCGTAATCGGAAAAAAGAGTCGCTTTGCCTTCGTAATAAAAACGGTTCGCCTCTTTGAGCTTGGAGGTTAGTTCCTTGATTCTATTGATTGCATCCAAACTATTCATTTAGTATGGACAATACAAGAGTTGAACTTGTGACCCCTGCCGTGTGAAGGCAGTGCTCTAAACCACTGAGCTAATTGTCCGAAGCTCTTAATATAGCAATTTCTGCAGATGTCCTTTTGCCTCAGCTATAGGCTCCAGCATAACTAGAACTATCTGCTCGGAGCCACTAAATAACCTTTTAAATACATTCCTTCTGGGAACGAACTCAATACGGGATGGTCCTGAGCTTGCCTGAAATTCTCTAAAATATGCACGGGCCGCTTTGCGTCAACAGCGGCATCTGCTACTATTTTTTGAAATAATTCAGGGCTAATATGCCCGGAGCAACTGAAAGTGGCAAGCATTCCGCCCGGAGCGAGCAGCTTTATTGCCAGCAGATTTATATCTTTGTAACCTTTTGCAGCTTTTTCCACCTGGCTCACAGACTCCGCAAACTTCGGAGGGTCCAGAATTATAAGGTCAAAAGTTTCGCCCCTGTCTCTGCACTTGCGCAAATATGCAAACACATCGGATTCTATGTAATCAATGGGCGTTGCTAAATTATTCAGCTCCGCATTTTGCTTTGCCAGTTCCAGCGCAGAAGCGGAAACATCAATCTGCCTAACCGATTTTGCACCGCCGGCAGCCGCAAACAAGCCAAAACCGCCCGTGTAACAAAAACAATTCAGCACATTTTTGTCCTTTGCTAACTCGCCAATTCGCTTTCTCGCATTTCTCTGGTCAAGGTAGTAACCGGTTTTGTGGCCATTGTGCAAATCAACCAGAATTTTCAATCCGTTTTCCTCTATGATAATCGGATCTTTGGGAACTTCGCCATATAGAATTTGCACCAGCGGTTCCAAGCCTTCTTTTATGCGGACTTCGGAATCCGAGCGTTCTATTATTCCTTTGCAGTCCGGGAAAACTTCCTTTAGACATTCTACTAGAACTGATCTGTGAATTTCCCAGCCTGCGGATAATAATTGAATGCTCAGGTATCCGTTGTAATAATCGATTATGCAGCCTGGCAAAAAATCGTTTTCTGCATTTGCAACGCGATATGCATTGTATGGAAGTTTTTTTAATCGTTTAAGAAAGAAATTTTTATCGATTTTTTCGTTTTCGTCAAAGCTCCAAATTCTTGCTCTGATTTGCGAATTTGGCGAATATGCAGCCCAGGCTAGGAAATTTCCTTTGCTGTCCTGTATTTTTACGGTTTCGCCTAGCTTTGGGTTGCCGATTATCTTGTCTATTGCGCCGCTGAACACCCAGGGGTGCAAACGGAGCAGGGATTTTTCGCGGTTGGGCAGGAGAGTTATCATTTTATATCCAGATCGTCCAGAAGTTTTTTGACTGTTGCTCGCAATTGAGCTATGATTTTGAAAATTTTTCGCAAAAGGCCAGGAATTTGTTTTGCATCTATAAAAATTAGCATCACGGCCAATATCAAAAGAATTTCCGAATAACTTATTCCGCTAGCCATGTTTTTTCCCCGCAAAAAAAGCGATAAATATGCTAAGACCGTAAAGAAAGAGCAGAGGTATGGCGAGCATTATTTGAGAGAGAACATCCGGAGGGGTTAGCACGGCTGCCAATATAAATATGAGCACTACTGCATAGCGAAAATTGCGCATTAAAAAATGGTGGTCAATCAATCCGATTCTTGAAAGGACAAAAGCTATCACAGGCAATTGAAATGCAAATGCAAATGCCAGAGCGAGTTTGATTAAAAAACCGAGATATTCATCTATTTTGAAAAAAGGATCAATTGTGTCTGCAGCGAATTCCGTTAAGAAATTCAGAGCGAGCGGCAATAGGTAAAAGCTAAAGGCTATGCCGCTCAAAAAGCAGACTGTGGAAGCTAGGGCTGTTGGNAGCACCAGTCTTTTTTCGTTTTTGTAAAGAGCTGGGGAAATAAAACTCCAAATTTGCTGAAATAAAATGGGCGAAGCGATGGTTAAACCGCATACNATGGCTATTTTTATGCTCAGCATTATAGTTTCGGCAGGAGCGGTGTAAATTATATGCACTTTGGATTGGCACAGTTGCAATGTATGGGAAACTATTGTGTCAAAAATTTTTTTCCAGTATATTCCGCATGGAATTGCGCAGAGTATAACGGCAATTATGCAACGAATAAGTGTGCGGCGCAGCTCTTCTATATGAGCTATGAGCGGCATTTCCGCGTCATTGCTTTGGCTGTTGTTCTCTGTCGTCATCGTCTGTTTCTTTGGACGCTTTTCTGAATTCCTTGATTCCGCTAGCCAAACTCTTGGCCAGTTCGGGAATTTTTCTTGCACCAAACAGTACTAATATAATGAGCAGTATAAGCAGCAGCTCTTGTACGCC
>WQSA01000160.1 GCA_009788135.1 Candidatus Fibrimonadales bacterium | reverse complement strand
GCGCCGTTTTCCAGCAAATGCGTTGCGAATGTGTGCCGCAGTACGTGGGGGCTCGCTTTGCCTTCCCAGCCTGAAGCTCGGAGCAAGTTGTGAATGTCGCTGTAGAGTTTTCTGGTTGCGTAGGGTTTTTCTCCGTCTTTTGAGAATACGAAATTTTTAGGGAAGCAAGGAATCGCTTTGCCGCATTGAGATTCTTTGTACTTGTTGAGCCATTCTATGGAATCTTTAGTCAGGGGAACAATTCGTTCTTTGCTACCCTTGCCCCAAACACGCACCAATTCTTCCGCAAAATTAAAATTTGCCCAGATTAGATTTGCGCACTCGGAAATTCTGAGCCCTGCACCGTATAGCAGTTCAAATAGAGTCCTGGCTCTCAAATCGCTTTCATCGAATTTTTCTTTTCCAACTTCTTTTTGCGATAAAAAAGAGACCAATCTTTGAGGCTTTTTTGGAGTTTTGATTGCAAGCGCAGGATTGTGTTTTAACGCAGTTGAGCGCACTAGATGTTTCCCAAAGCTTTTCAGGCAAGCGACAGCCTGGGACTGCGTGGCAACTGCTTTTTTATTTTCCTTCAAGCTCCATAGCCATTCTCTAATATCATCCGTATTCAATTCTTCAGGAGAGATGTCTTTTTGCAGAAATGCCATAAAGTCTTTCAGAATTCGGGTATAAGCTCTTATAGTGTGCGGAGAGAACTTCTTTTGGCAGTCCAGCGATTCCAGATAACGAGCTATTTCTTGAGAGAGCATTGAGAGCAAGGTAGAAAATTCTATCTTTCCTCAGTGCCATTCATTTTTATTCTAATCTTTTTTACGGCAACCAATGCAGAGCGAGTTGTTGGCGCTAATAGTTCTTTGGAAACCGCTCAGGGAGCCAAATCTGCGGCAGTGGGCATGGCTGCGCTTCCTGTATTGGATGATTTGCCTTCGCTGGCTAAAAATCCATTGCAACTTGCCGAACTGGATAAATTATCGCTCGCTTTGACCCACGTCGCCTACTTTGAAGAAACTACCTACAACGGAGCGGTAATGGCCGTGCCGCTCAGAAATGCGGGAACCCTCGGCTTTGCAGCATCTCGCTTTGCTGCGGGCGATATTCCTTATATAAAAGAAGGAGACCCTTTGCCAGAAGGTGATAATTATAACACGCTGAACATCTCGGATTGGATTTTCACAAGCGCATGGGGCAAAAGCTTTGGCAAATGGAATTTGGCTCTTTCTCTGCATTTGCTGAAAAGAGAGCTTGACCAAAGCGGTTGGGGTTTTCGCTCAGATGTTGCTGCTGGCTATGAATTTTCAAAGGGATTTATGCTAGCTGGCATTGTTGAAGGCTGGACTTCTTCTGCGGCAAAATGGGAAAGCGGGCATTTTGAATATTCTTCTCCCGAAGCTTACGCAGCGTTTAGATTTACCGAGCCTTTTCCATATTTTTACGGCAAATTGAATTTATATTGGCAAAGCGCTGGTATTTTGCATTCAGAATCTGAAAAAGACACAAGAGCCTGGAAAAATCCCATAGACTGGTTTTTAACCAGCAATGCAGGCTTGGAATTTGAAACAAATCTCGCTTTTTCGTTGAGAGCCGGCTTGGTAAAAATAGACGATGCAAACAGTTTGACTTTGGGGGCTGGACTTAAACCAGTCTCTTGGCTAGGCGCAGACTATGCGTTTCAAATGCACAACGAGCTGTCAAATGCGCATAGAATTTCTATTATAGCGCATTTCTAATTTCTATATTTATCCTTAGTCTTAGACCCTTTGCAATGATCGTTTGCGGGCAAATCGCCAGGGCGAAAGCAGCAACGGACTTGCGGGCTTTTATGTGCAGAGAGTGTCTAAGGCTCTTGACTTTTAAAAATTTACCACAGTGTTGCGCGTTTCCTTAGCCTTATACAAAGCTTTATCCGCTTCGTTTACCAGCTCCAGCGCAGACAATTCTCTTTGCTGCAAGTTTGCAATGCCAATGCTTATCGTCATCTTAATGCTTAAATTTTCTTCTGCGTTGTATATATTGTGAGACTCAACTGATTTCCTGATACGTTCTGCCAAACTCATTGCAATGGTTGGCTTGAGATCGAATATCAATATGGCAAACTCCTCTCCGCCATAACGAACAAAAAAATCGTCTTTTCTCAAACACTCGCGAATATAGGTTGCTACCTTAGCCAAAACAACATCTCCAAAAATATGCCCGTAAGTATCGTTTATGTTCTTGAAGTAATCCAAATCCAACATCAAAATGGATATATCCTGATTAGTCTTCAATGAAATGCCAATGCTTTTCTGCAACGTAGATTCAAAGAATCTTTTGTTATATGCGCCAGTTAACTTATCTTTCAACACGGGATCCAATATAAAATGAGAAACCCTCGACAAAAGGAGATATATGAAAAGCAGCAATAAAATAAATATGGTTGTCAAAGCGATAAGCAATTGCTGCACAATCGACAAAACCTCGCCGTAATCAATGTCAATACCAACCATGCCCAGCAGCTCGCTATGCTCGTCCAATATCGGCGCATAGCCGCCTAGCAAATATCCATACGACGAATGAACGGGCTTAAGCGCTGTTGGCCGCCTTGTCTGCAAAACGTGACGGGTGAATTCATTCATCCTCTCAATGGAGCCTGGAGCAGAATAATACTGGCTGCCAATCGGCTCGGAATCCAGAATGACTTCTATGTGAGTGTCATCCAATTTGTTCAAAGTGTAAATAAATCGTATATTGCTTGCCGTTTTGATTTTATTAAAACAACCTTGCATGCGAAGGTAATACTCCGAAGTAGTGTCCCGCGTTTTCATGAAATTTCTGTAGCCATCCAAATCTTCGGAAATAATCAAAGACACAGACACCGCCACGCTTTGCCCCGCAGATTGAAATTGATTCTCCATAACATGCTTCAAAATAGAGTATATCACAACGTTGGTGATTATTAAAATCATAGTCAGCAGTATCATCACCGCAAGAATAATCCGTCTTTTATAGTTCCTGTAAAAAAAATCCATGAGTAGTTAAATATATAATTTTCTATATTCACGATTATGAAAAACTTGAACTTTAAGTTTCTTATCGGTTTAGGGCTGTTTTGCATATTGGCTGCCATTGCCAATAACCTGCGAGCTCCGGAAGGCAAGTCCGTTGAATGGATTGGAGGGCAGGAAATACGGGAGAAAACGCAATGAAACAGCATGTTTTGCCCGCTGTTTTAATCTTTTTTGCCTTAATTCTCTTTGTTTTGGGCGTTTTTGAGATTTCTTTCCCAGAAATATTCAATATGGCCGATAAATTTGACGCTTGGAAATACTATCTGCACATAGGGATTGCAGAAACGGCGTTAAGCGTTTTGCTCCTTGTTCCAGCTTGGAAAATGAACAGAGCCTTGACCGAAAGGGTCCTGGAAATTTTGATAAGGGTTGGCATAGGCGGCATGTTTATCTTTGCAAGCATCTTTAAAATAGAAGATCCAAAGGCTTTTGCCGTTTCCATTGCGCAATACCAGTTTTTGCCACAAAACCTTGTGAATATATGGGCTTTGATTCTTCCTCAGGTCGAGTTTTGGTTCGGGCTTGCTTTGATTGCAACCCCCTATGTAAAAGAATCGACTCTGGCAATTCTGGGAATGTTTGCCTGTTTTATAATAGCGCTTGTCTGGGCCTTGGCCCTTGATCTGGATATAGTTTGCGGATGCTTCCCGGATATAATGGGAGCGCAGTCGAAAACAGGGGCATGGACAACCCTTATTCGCGATTTGGTGCTTCTTGGACCGACAATTTGGCTTTTAACGAGAAAAACCAAATGGATATGGCAAAAAAATTAGTATATTTGGATTAGTTAGTTTAGGAGACTTTTTATGCTAAGATTGTTATTGTTGTTCGTCACGTTCATCCTCATATCGTGCGCCTCTAGCAAAACAGTTAACCGTGACCCGGAAAAGGTCAACGACGTTATGGTTACATTTGTTGAGCAGGCACAGGCAGGCAATTGGAAAAAAGCCATGGAGTATATAACTCCAGAAGAAAGAGACGAAATGATGGATGGCAGCCAAGTGACGCAGGACTATAGAGATGCCGTAAACCGCATTCGCCTGAGCACCATAAAGAATATGGACCTTGGCCTGGATGGCAAGGGGCGTTTGGTTGGCGTTTTGGATATTCTGGATGAGTCAAATAGGATGTTCCAGGCTTCCGAAGAGAAAATAGCAGTTGACCCAAGCAAGCTGGAAGATCTCTCGGTTAAGCGGAGAAAAGAAGAAGAGGCAGCAAAAAAGAAAATGCTTGAAAATTCTTCTGAACCAGAAAAAAGCGAATGGGATGTCTATTACGGGGATACCAGAAATCCTAAAAAGGCAATTGAAGTGGAAGAAGAGGAGGATTTCTAAGCTTCCACCCCTGGCTATTATCTCTTTGAGAATTGGAAGTGCTTGCGAGCTTTTTTGCGGCCATATTTCTTGCGCTCAACAACGCGAGCATCGCGAGTAAGCAAGTTTGCGTGGCGAAGAGCTGGTTTAACTTCTGCGTTCTGCTCAACTAATGCACGGGCGATTCCAAGACGTATTGCGCCCATCTGTCCGGCTATGCCACCACCGCTGGCATTGACTATGACATCCCATTTCTCGGCATTGCCAAGAACGGAGAACGGAAGGTTTGCCACCATGTTTTGCACGTCTGAATGGAAGTAATCTTTGAAATCGCGACCGTTCAC
>WQSA01000159.1 GCA_009788135.1 Candidatus Fibrimonadales bacterium | reverse complement strand
GCAGGGCTTCCTGAAAGCGGCTGAACATTTACGTGCTCGCAGCCAAAAATCTTTTTGCATCTTTCTATTGCCAAAGCTTCAACTTCGTCTATAACTTCGTTGCCGCCATAATAGCGTTTGCCAACATAGCCCTCGCTGTACTTATTTGTTAGCGGGCTGCCAAGAGCTTCCATCACCGCTTTTGAAGCGTAATTCTCCGAAGCGATGAGTTCAATTCCATCTTCCTGGCGTTTTGCCTCTTTGTTTATAAGCTCCAGGACTGCAAGGTCGGTCTGAGAAAGTGTTTTCATACGAAAAATTTAGAAATTTCTATATTTAAGCTATGGAAATATCACAAAAAATCGGCGAAGCGACAACTGTTGCTAACAAAAAAACACGAATGGAAAGGGCGCACGGAACCCAAATGTTCGAGAAAGCTGCTGCGAGTGCTAACTCCAAGTCGGTTGACAGAGTTCTTAAGGCGAAACAAGAAGAACTCACCTTCGACAACAAAAATGGCGCAAGCAAAATTGTGGATCAGTCAGCTAACAGAATGGGCACCGACATTACGCTCTAAGCGTTGCGCCTAGAAACCCAAGCCTCGAGTGTAGGCTATCCGCAGCATTTCTTAAATTTCTTTCCCGAACCGCAAGGGCACGGATCGTTGCGGCCCACAGCTTGCTCCTTGCGCACAGTCTCTGGCTTCACCATGCGACCTTCAGTCAAAAACCATAGGCCATTTTTTCGCACAAAGTCGGCAACCTCGTGATGCTCCCTGGCCACGCCGCCTTGCTTGTATTTTGCAACAAACTCAACCTCGCCGGTATTCTTTTCCTCGTCTGCCTTTGACCCCACAATGGTCAAGCCGAGCCATTCGGCGTTGCTCCATTGACGCGCGCCTTTTTCGTCAAAGTCTTTTCTCTGAGACGGTTCAAGGCTGTCTCTAAGCCAAAAAACTTCTCCCTTTACGTAAGCAGCATAACGCGAACGCATAAGAGCCTCAGGGCTTGCAGCCTGGGTCGTTTTTTTGATTACGGGTTCACAGCATTCGCTGTAATTTTTCCCTGAATTGCATGGACAAATCTCACTCATACTACTTTCCTCAAAAGCCAAATTTCTTCTTTGCCGGTTCTGTCTTTAGCGCTTTTTTTAGGCACTATTCTCTGCTTAATCTCAAATATGTCCTTAAGTCTAGCTTCAAGCTCCTTGCCAGATATGCTGTAGGGCGGGCATTCGCCATATTTTTCACTGCTAAGCGGGCAAAAGAATCCTATCAAAAAACCATCGTCCTTCAACATTCTAAGCCACATTTCCACATACTCATCGCGCCTGCCTGGATGAACTGAATTAAAAGCGAAATAATCATAAATTATGTCAAACTGTTTTAAATTGCGCGAATTCAGCAAAAATATATCCTTATTCAACGCTTTCAAATTGCTATTGCTCGCAGATAGCCTTTCCAAAGCGTCAAACGCAGATGAGCAAAAATCAACGGCAACAACATTATGCCCACGCTCTGCCCACGCTCCAGCATCCCAGCCTTTGCCAGCAGCAGGAACAAAAACCTCTCCTGTTTCCGGGCAAGACGGATGCTTGAAAAAATCTAGCAGAGCCGGGGTTGCTTCGCCCAAATCCCAAATGTCTTTTCCTCCTTCGTATAGCATTTCCCAATATTGCGGGACATTTGGTGTTAACGCCATTTTTATCATATTGCCACCTTGCAAGGATTGCTTGCCAACTGACCGCAGGCTGCAAAAATATCGCGGCCTCTCGGATTTCTTATGTTTATCTGTACTGATTTTGCTCTAACAATTTCCAAAAACTCATTTACCTCTTGCTCAGAAGGAGCTTGCAATTCGGGATTTTCGTTGCTGTTCAAAACAATGGCATTTACTTTGCACCGCCTGGGTTTTACAATTCGTATCAAATCTTCTGCCGCTGTTTTTGTGCATGTTTTGTCCTTAATCAAAATATATTCCAGCGTAACCCACTCTCCGCTACGCTCCAAATAATTGTCTATGGCTTTTATAAGCTCAGTTAAATTCCATCTTTTGTTCACAGGCATAAGGCCTTCTCTCGTTTTATCGTCTGCCGCAACAAGACTCACGGCCAACTGGCATGGAGTATTTCTTTCCAAAAGCTCAGCAATCCCAGGCGCAACACCGCTTGTACTGATTGTCAAGCGTCCCTTGCCCATAGAGAATGTCTTTTGGTCGTGCAGGCAAACACAAGCTCTGTGCACAGCGTCCAAATTAACCAATGGTTCGCCCATTCCCATGAAAATTACATTTGTAACTTTATAATTGCGCCAAACATTTATTATCTGTTCCAGAATCTCTCCGGTTTCGAGCGAACGGTTGAGCCCCATGCTCCCGGTGCGGCAAAAAGCGCAGCCCATAGCGCAGCCCGACTGCGTTGAAACGCAAACAGAAGCCCTTGTTTCAGTTGGGATCATAACAGTTTCAACTGGAAAGTCATCTGCCGTTTTATAAAGCCATTTTACCGTTCCATCTGCGGATTCCATTTTCAATTCTTCTCTAAGCGATTTTATGTGGAAATTGCTTTCCAGCAGTTTGCATAGTTCTGCCGGTACATTCAATCCCTCGTAAGTTTGCATCAAAAGCTTGAAAAGCCATACGTAAACTTGATCCGCCCGATAAGGTTTGTGCCCGTTATCGGAAAGAAATTGGCGAAGCTCGTCTCGTGAAAGGGATTTTATGTCTTTAAAGTACATTGTTTGCGAATATAGAAAAAACTTTTTAACGTATAACTATCCTCAGAGTTTTGCCAGAAACTCTAACTAAATATATTCCATTTGCTTGGACTGGAATTACTTGGTTGGTGGTCAAATATATGCGCTTGCCTTGCAAGCTATAAACTTCAATTTTGGTCCCTTTAAGCAAATTTTCAAGTATAATAGCATTGCCCTTTGCGTATGCGCGAATATTTCCAATTTGCGGCAAACGAGCAATAGATGTTGCTTCAGAAGAGCTGCTGGGCTCAGCAACGCTTGAACTGCTAGGCTTAGAGCTCGAACTGCTGAGTTCAGCGCTTGAACTGCTGGGCATAATCAAATTGCCGCCTATTTTAAAAGTCATTTCGTTGCTCACGGCGCTTATTTCCGAAATATCTATGTCAGACAAAGTTTTGTCATGATATTCGGCAAACGGAGTGGTATAATTGTTAAAAACTGTTCTGTTGGGCGCTTGAAAAAGCGCATCTTTTGTCGGGGTTCCTGTTCCTTTATTGGCCTGCACAACCGCAACCAAAGGAAAACCGCTTTTAGCCTTGTCTGTATTGTTGCCTTTTTTATGGACATGCCATATAGCAAGCCCATCGCCCAATATGCTGGAGTTGCGGCCCGTTCGCCGGCGCGTTTCTATGTAATAGCTCTCGTTGGCATCGCGCGTGTATTTGTAAGCCGTATGGCTGTTTGCAACATGGGCAAGCGTTGCATTCGTATTGGTAACATCGGTTACGTCTATCCAACCAGCCAAATCTCTGAAATAAGGGTTTGGTATTTGAGGGTTGGAGTTGCTGGATGTGCCCATAACGCAATATTGCCCCACAAAATTTGTGCCATTGTCATAAGGATACAAATCGGCCCATTTCATTATCATATGGCCATTTTCATGCACGGTAGTGCCTATTCCAGGCGGGCTGCTGCTTTTGCCCAAGCTTGACAACTGATACCTGCTGAAATATATTTTCACGCCATTCACTTCAATATAGAGCGAACCGGAATATGTCCCCTGATGCGGCCAAAGGCCTTTGGCCCATCCTCGAACTGGCGAGCCTGCATAAAACACGTTGAGCGCCACCGCAACTTCGCGGCGATTAAAACTGCTGCTGGTGGTTTCCGTGCTAACTGCGCTTATGTCAAAACCATTTTCTTTGAGCTTTGTAAGCGCTGTTGTGAGAAGCTCCGGCACGCGTTTGTACTCTGAATCGTCATCATAATAGTCTTTATTTTTATCCACAGTCACAAAGGGAGCAACTATATTGGTGTATTCCAAAAGCCCGTTTGAAACATCTCTGAAATAATCGCTAACGGAACCTGCAGCATTCTTGCCCTGATAGCCCCCCGGACTGTTTAAAAATTCTTCCATGGTTTCTTTGGTTATCTTTGCGCTTGAATCAGGGAAATTTATAAGAAGGGTTAGCCCCACAATCCTTTTAGCCTCGGCAGCGGCAGGGCTTATACCCTCAGGTGGAGCATTAGAAACCATAGGCGAGTCAAAATCGCTAGCCTCAAGCGGCGCAAAATCGTTGTGCCCCAAAGCTTCTCTAACTCTGCGATGCTTCTCATGGAATGATTTTTTGCTTATGCGCTTTTTTCTCTGCGCATCTGGGGCCTTGCTCTTTTTTCCAGTATAGCGAACTTCTGTTGGCACATACTCGGAACCATCTGCGGAAAGCTCGGCATAGCAAATCCAGCCTTCTTTGTCGCGGACAAGCGTAAACCCATCGTGGCTTTCCACATCCTGATAAAATTCATCGCCAAAAATAAGAACTGGAACAACCGAACCGTCTGGTTGGGCTAGCTCAAATTCTTCCCCATTATGCGGAGCAGCGAACAAATTAAAGAAGGCTGCGAACAGGATGGCAATAAAAAGCCTCATATATATAATATATATAAAATATTAAAAAAAAGTCACAAAAAAAAGACGAAAACCTCGGCGGCGACCTACTCTCCCGCATCATGACGATGAGGTACCATTGGCGACGGACGGCTTAACTTCCGTGTTCGGGATGGGAACGGGTGTATCCCGC